>JACQDO010000390.1 GCA_016201085.1 Hyphomicrobiales bacterium
ATTGCTTGGCGTTCTTCTCGGTCACCACCAGGTCGCCCGGTACGACGGTGTCGTCGACGCCATTGACCTTGAGCGCTTCCGCCCAGCTTTCGCCCGGCTTGCGGCAGCTGCACGCCGGATTGAGCGCCTTGCGGTAGCTGAACGCGGTCGGCAGTTCGGTATAGAGCCGGCCGCTGAGCGACACCGCCTGCGCCACTTCCTCGCCGGGGTTATGATAGGTGTAGAGCGAGACTTCCGAGGCCGGACACATGCGCTGGCAGCTCTGCTCGTCGTCGCGGAAGCGATCCGACGTGGTCGCAAACGAAATCGGGAAATAATAGCCGTCGCAGCTGCGCACGCAGATGGTGCGGAAGGTGCCGCCCATCGATCCGCCCGGCGCCGAGAACAGCCCGCTATTGCCGAACAAGCGGTCGAAGAAGCCGCCCTGCTGTCCTTGCAGCGCCGCCGAGCGGTACTGCTGGCCGCAGCCGTTATTGCCGAGCGCGATCAGCAGCGACTGGCGCTGCGAGGCGCGTTGCGTGGTGCCGCCATTGAGCATTTCCAACTCATTCTGCATGCGTTCGAGCGTCATGCGCAGTTGGTCGATCTGGCGGTTGAGCCCGCCGCATTGCGGCGGTGGATTGTTGAAGATCGAAAAGATTCCGCCGGAGCTTTCGCAACCAGCGCGGCGCGCCTGTGCCACCAGCCGGTCGACCTCGAATTGCTGGCGATTGACCGCCTCTTCGGTGCGGCGGATCTGATCGGCGCGGGTCGGATCGCTGTTACCGCGATCGAGCGAGGTCAGTTGCGCTTCCAGCCGCTGGCAGACGGGATTTTGCGACTGCGCCAGCGCGGCGGCGCCGGCCGTCAGCGTCAAGGCGGCCGCCGCCGCAAACATGTAAAGCGTTAACCTCATAACCGGCACCCTAACGCGAAAATCGCGACGAAGCGAGCCTCGTTATCAATGCGCCCGCGCGGTCTCCGATCGCAGGTTCCAGAGTACGCCGCCGACAATGATCAGCGCGCCGAGCAGCACAAAAATATCGAGCCGTTCGCCGTAAAATGCCCAGCCAACGACCGCGATCAGCGGAATGCGCATGAAATCCAATGGTATCACCAAACTGGCGTCGCCGGCGCGGAAGGCGTTGCTCAGGCAGTAATGCGAGGTCAGCCCGGCAATGCCGACCCCGAGCGCGGGCAAGATGTGGTGCCCTTCAAGGTGCAGAAACACCGCCGGATTGCTGCCGAGCAGCGATAGCGGAAGCTGGATGACCGACATCCAGAACACGATGCCAAAGGTGGTCTCGCTTGAGGTCAGCATTTTGGTGGTGATCATGGTGATGGCGAAGCCGAAGGCGGCAAACAGCACCAGGATCGCGCCCAGATTAACGCTGGCGATGCCCGGCCGCAGGATCACCAGTACGCCGATGAGACCGAACACCACGACGCCGATGCGGCTTGGCGTCATCCGTTCATGCAGCAGCCAGACCGCGAGCAGCACGGTCCAGGCCGGCATGGTGAATTCGAGCGCAAACACCATGGCGAGCGGCAACATGGTGAGACTGAGCGCCCAGGCATATTGCGCGGCGTAATGCACCGTGTTGCGCAACAGGTTGAGTCCGATGCGGCGGGGCTTGGCATGCACGCGTAAATCCGCGCGCAACAGCACCAGCAGCAGCAGAACCAGCAGCGCGATGGCGCTGCGGAACACGAGAATCTCGAAAATGCTCAAGCCGTGCCTGGCCAATTCGCGGACCGACACCGCCATGACCGAAAACGACAGCAATGCGCCGACCATCCAGAGGACGACGCGAGCGAGCTTGGTGGTGGCCACAGGGCGGTTTCGTTAATGGGGTGAGGGGGTACGCACGTGCGTCGGCGGTCTAGCAGGTGGGCAGGCCGGCGTCACTCCGCATCGGGCTGATTCTCCGGCCGTGCCTTGTCGAAGGCCGGAAGTTTCAGGCAGGCGGCATCGACCGCGACGATTTTCGGGAATCGATCGAGCGGCACCTTGAAGCGGCGCGCATTGGCAACCTGCGGCACCAGGCAGATATCGGCCAGCGTCACCTGCGCGCCGCAGGCATAGGGACCGGGCGCGATCATGGCTTCAATCGCCGTGAAGCCGCCGAGCACCCAGTGATGGTACCAGGCGTCGATGTCGGGCTGCTCGTGCTTGAGCGTACGCTTGAGATATTGCAGGGCGATGAGATTGTTAAGCGGGTGGATATCGCAGGCCACCGCCTGGGCGATCGCCCGCACCTTGGCGCGGTCCAGCGCCTCGGCCGGCAGCAGCGGCGGCTCGGGATGGATATCGTCGAGATATTCGATGATCGCCAGCGATTGCGTCAGCACTTCGCCGCTGGAAAGTTTAAGCGCCGGGACCCGCATTTGCGGATTGACGGCGCGGAATTCCGGCTTGCGCTGCTGGCCGCCGTCCTTGGTGAGATGGACCGACACCAGCTCATAGGGCAGACCCTTGAGATTGAGCGCGATGCGCACCCGGTAGGCGGCGGAGGAGCGGAAATAGGAATAGAGCTTCACGGTGGGCACCCGGTTGAGACGGCGTTGTCGGTAATCTAGCGAAGCCCGTGCCGGCTGGCGACATCGGCGGCGAGCTGCGCGGAGCGCTCGGTGAGTTTCTTCAGGGCACGGTCGAGGGCGGCGCGGTCGGCGACTTCGACCGTACCGAGCAATTGTTTGGCGAAATCGAGCGCGATCGGGGCCAGTTCGCTGTAGATGTCGCGGCCGGCCGGCGTGAGCGACAGGAAAGCCTCGCGCAGATCGGCGCGGTTGACGCGGCGGGCAACCATCTTGCGCCGCTCGAGCAGGGCGACCGCGCGCGAGACCTTGGTCTTGTGCATGTGGCTGTGGTTGCCAATCGCCTTGGCGGTCATCATGCCGAACTCGCCGAGCGTGACCAGCACCCGCCATTCCGGCACGCCGATCTTGTAGCGCTCGGCATAAATGCGCGACAGCGCCTGCGTGACCAGGGCGGCGCATACATTGAGACGATAGGGCAGGAACTCGTCCAGCTTGAGGGCGGCCTGGCTGGCCTGCGTCGCAGTGGCGGACGCTTTTTGGGCGGTCTCGTCGGTCATGGCTTGCGGCCGCTGCTCCCGCGCCGGACAGCCTGTTGCTACGGGCCGCCTTCACGCGCGCGACGCGAACATTGAACGAAGTTGCGACCGGGCGCAACGAGTTTGGAAACGTTCTAAGCTGCTGTTTTCCGGCCCTATTGGTCGATTCGTGGGGCTTTAGTGTTGGTTCCCAGCTCATTAAATTTCGGATGCAATGCATTTGGAAAGTACCATGCCATGACCGGCAAGCCCTTTGCCTCCAGCGAAGACGTCACAGAGAAGAAATTTGCCTTCGACCAGCTCGGTTCGGGGCTCTATGCCTACTCCGCCGAGGGCGATCCGAGTTCCGGCATCGTTGTCGGCGACGACGGCGTCATGGTGGTCGATGCGCAGCCGACCCCGGCCATGGCCCATGAGCTGATCGCGCGCGTCGCCAAGGTCACCGACAAGCCGATCAAATATGTCCTGCTCAGCCATTATCACGCGTCGCGGACGCTGGGTGCTTCGGCCTTCAAGGACGCAACGATCCTCGCCTCCGATACCACGCGCGGGCTGATTGCCGAGCGCGGCAAGCAGGACATGGAGTGCGAGATCGGCCGCTTTCCACGGTTGTTTGACACCTCCGATTCCATTCCCGGACTGACCTGGCCGACGCTCACTTTTCCCGACGAGACGTCGGTCTGGCTCGGCCGGCGCGAGGTACGCATCATCCATATCGGCCGCGGCCACACCGCCGGCGATGTGATCGCCGTGGTGCCCGATGCGGGTGTCGTGTTCGCCGGCGATCTGATCGAAAACCAGACGGCCAGTTATTGCGGCGACGCGCATTTCAACGATTGGCCGGCGACGCTCGATCATCTCGCCGAGCTACAGGCCAATGCCATGGTGCCCGGCCGCGGCGCGCCGCTCGCCACGCCGCAAGCGGTGGCGGAAGCCATCGGCTTCACGACCGATTTCATCGCCACGCTGTATGGCTCGGTGCAGGAGAGCGTCGCCAAGGGGCGGTCGCTGAAGGACGCCTTCGACTTCGTGCGCCTTGCCATGGATCCGAAGTTCAAGACCATTGCCCTTTACGAGCATCGGCTGCCGTTCAATGTCACGCGCGCCTATGACGAGGCGCGTGGCATCGAGTGGCCGGCGATCTGGACGCCCGAGCGTGACCGCGAAATGTGGGCGGCCTTGCAGGGGTGAAATGAAGTTCACGCGTCGGCGCGAGCCTCATTGACCGCTCGTCCCCGCGCAAGCGGGGACCCAGGGCAAAATAGATTGGCGTTGCGATCTTGGCTCTGGATTCCCGATTGCGCGGGAATGAGCGGAGTTTGGAATGGTGCTTACGAAACTTGCTCAGCGCGTGCACACGATGGCGACGACGTCGCATTTATTGCCCTTGCAGCCGCCGGAGCCGCCGGTCGGAATGGCGCCGGTGATGTCGTCGCGGTCGACCTTGCTGTAGGACGCGGCCGAGGCGAATTCGTGGTTCTTGCAATAGGCGTTGGCCGCCGCCGCGCCACAGGGGGCGCCCGCGGCGAGGCAACGGTCGATGCCGTAGCCGTCGGCGTCGTTGGCAATGATGAACATGCGCCGCTCGGCCTGCGCGGTGTTGACCAGGCAGAGACAGAGAACGGCCGCAAGACTGACCAGGAGTGTCCGCATGAGGTTCGCCCGCTTTTTTGGAGGCGCCTGTCCGGCACCGAAGAGAACAATGCGAGCGAAATCGTTAAGAGCCGCTTAACCACGAATTTGCCGCCGGCCGGGCCTTTTCGCGCCGGCAGGGAAGGTCTTGACGGAATCCGCCCAATTCATCATGGTGCGGGTCGATGACCGGCCTTAACCATAGCTGCGGCATTTGCCGCGCGATTATTAGCTAGCGCACCACGCTGGCTGCGGCCGTCTTTTCTCAAGTTTGAGAGTTCAGGACGCCGGGCCAGCGGGGCCCACGGGTGTCTTTGTTATGGAGCTCAAACTCTACGATACGCTGACGCGCGAGAAGCGGGTGTTTGCCCCGATCGATCCGGCGCGCGTGCGCATGTATGTGTGCGGGCCGACGGTCTACGACTTCGCCCATATCGGCAATGCGCGCCCCGTCATCGTGTTCGACGTGCTGTACCGGCTGCTGCGGCATCTCTACCCCGGCGAGGGCCGCGTCACATACGTGCGCAACATTACCGACGTCGACGACAAGATCAATGCGCGCGCGGCCGAGGAATATCCGGGCCTGCCTTTGAACGAGGCGATTCGTCAGGTCACCGAAAAGACCGACCGGCAATTCCATGACGACGTAGCGGCGCTCGGCTGCCTGAGGCCTACGGTGGAGCCGCGCGCGACCGAACACATCGCCGAGATGCGGACACTGATCGAGCGGCTGGTGCAGAGCGGCAATGCCTATGTCGCCGCGGAACACGTGCTGTTCTCCGTGCCGTCGATGGCGGATTACGGACAACTCTCGAAACGTCCGCTCGACGAGATGCGGGCAGGCGAGCGGGTTGCAGTTGAGGCTTATAAGCGCGACCCCATGGATTTTGTGCTGTGGAAGCCTTCGGAGCCGGGCGAGCCGGCCTGGCCGTCACCCTGCGGCATCAAAACGCCCGGCCGGCCCGGCTGGCATATCGAATGCTCCGCCATGTCGTGGAAATATCTGGGCGAGAAGATGTCGAAGAGCCTCGGCAACTTCGTGACGATCCATGAACTTCGTAACGGGTGGCGTGATCTTGCATGGCCTGGCGAAGTGATCCGCTTTGCAATGTTAGGTACTCACTATCGTCAGCCTCTTGATTTTACTCTGCACGCGTTAGAACAGGCGGCAGTTTCCCTGAATATGTTTTCGACGTTTGCATGGGATCAGACGGGTAAGGCGAAGCCTTCAACCGAGTTCATGGAGGCGCTGCATGATGACTTGAATACACCACGTGCCGTGGCCGAACTTCATCGGCTTCTCAAGGCGTCAAAGGATGCTTCGTATGCGCTGGCGAGCAGGATGAGAAGTTCCGGCGCCATGATGCAGGATGATGATTTTTCGGCCGCTGCGCAGTTGGCTGCTAGTCTAAAATTTATAGGAATCGACATGGGTTCTTATGATCGTGACTGGATGCAAAAGCAGGTTAGTTCAGGCATATCGATTGACTTCAGGTCGAAGGTCGATGCGTTGATCAATGCGCGCACCGCAGCGCGCAAGGCTAAGAACTTCAAAGAATCCGACCGCATCCGC
>JACQDO010000422.1 GCA_016201085.1 Hyphomicrobiales bacterium
GCGACGTTGCCGGCGACATGCTAGATCGCGTCCCGCTGCGGATCGTCGACTACGGCTTCGCATGGCGGCGCGATCCCGTGTTCCCGCAGGACGACGTGACCTGGTTTTTGTTAGAGCGCACCTGAACCTGCTCCGCGTCTGGTGGCCCCCGTGCCGGCTTGCCGACTCATCTCGGGCGGCGGTCGCTAAAGGGCTGCTTGTCCTCCGCAAAGGCCAAATCGCCTCGTTCTTAAGCTTTTCAGGGGATCGGACGCCACTTCAGGGCGGGCCGCAGCAATAACGGTATTATAATACTAATGCCGCCCGCTAGTGGCACGGAATGTGGCAGTCCGCCGTCCCCGGCATTTACCATTTGTTGTGCATGTTCAACGGCTTTGCCTTCCCATAGCCACTTTGTAGACCGATCAAGGTAAATCTGACGGGGGTTGGGTTTACGTTCTGTTGTCCATGCGCTGGCGGGGAAAGCCGGGCGCGGGTCGGATTTGGGGGACGACGTCGCGGATGGGGTCGATCAGCCGATATATCTTCCGCACGACGTTCAGTGCGTTCACGATCGTGTTGGTCAGCCTGACCGCCGTGATCTGGGTCACGCAGGCGTTACGCGACTTCGACCTGATGACCAACCAGGGGCAAGGCATCCTGGTTTTCGTCGGCATCACCGGCCTGATCGTTCCGCTGCTGATCCTGGTGATCGCGCCGATCGCGCTGCTGATCGCGGTGGCGCACGTGCTCAACAAGCTGTCCACCGACAGCGAAATCATCGTGATGAACTCCGCCGGCATGTCGCCGTGGTTCCTGTTCCGTGCCTTCATGACGGTGGCGCTGGTGGTGTCGCTGATGGTCACCGCGATCAGCGCCTACTTCGCGCCCAAGGGGCTGCGCATGCTGCGCGACTGGCTCACCGAGGTGCGCGCCAATGTGGTGAGCAATATCGTGCAGCCGGGTCGCTTCACCTCGATCGAATCGAACGTGATGATCCACATCCGCGAGCGGCGCACCAACGGCGAACTGGTCGGCATCTTCCTCGACGACCGCCGCAATCCGAACGAACATATCACCGTACTCTCCGAGACCGGCGAACTTCTGGACAACGACAACGGCACCTACCTGGTGCTGCAGAAAGGCATCGTCCAGCGCCACGAGATCAAGGAGCGCGATCCGGCGATCATCAAGTTCGAACGCTACGCCTTCGACCTGTCGCAATTCGCCGGCGGCCCGCAGTCGGTGAAATATTCGATCCGCGAACGCTATCTCTGGCAGCTCATGTTCCCCGATCCGAAGGATCAGTTCTACATCGAGCAGCCGGGCCAATTCCGCGCCGAACTGCACGACCGGCTGGTGGCGCCGCTCTATCCTTTCGCCTTCGTGGTGATCGCCTTCACCTATCTCGGTGCGCCACGCACCACGCGGCAAAGCCGCACGATGTCGATGATCGGCGCCGTCAGCGGGGTGGGCCTGCTGCGCCTGACCGGATTCGTCTCCATCGTTTTCGGCGCCAATACGCCATGGATGCTGTCGCTGCAATATGTGGCGCTGCTCTTTGCCTTCGTCTTCGGAATGATCGTGATCCGCCGCGGCCTCATCGTGGAGCCGCCGGCTTTCCTCGCCAACTGGATGACCGCCGTCATCGACCGATTCAACCGGCATTTCGCCACCCAATGAAGTAACGCCATGCGGATCCTGGCAGGAACACTCGCGCGATATTTCGGCCTGCGTTTTCTGAGCGCGGTACTGCTGGTGTTCGTCGGAATCTTCGCACTGGTGGCGTTGCTCGACTATGTCGAGCTGATGCGCCGCACCAGCGACGTTCCGAATGTCACGGCTTCCCTGGTGTTCAAGACCTCGTTCTATCGCGTGCCGCAAATCACCGAGCAGTTCCTGGCGTTCTGCGTGCTGATCGCCGCCATGTCCTCCTATCTCAATCTGTCGCGGCGGCTCGAGCTGGTGGTGGCGCGCTCCGCCGGCATGTCGGCCTGGCAGTTCATCACGCCGGCCGTGGCGGTGGCCTTCGTGATCGGCGTCATCGCCACCACCCTGTACAACCCGGTTTCCGCCACGCTGCAGGAGCGTTCGAAACGCTACGAAGCCGAACTTTTCGGACAGACCCCGTCGGCATTGCGCAGCAGTGGCGGCACCCTCTGGGTGAACCAGCGCACGATTGAAGGCCAGGCCATCATCAATGCCAAAACGAGCACCAACCAGGGCATCAACCTCAATGGCGTGACGGTGTTCACCTTCAACTCCGAAGGCCACTTCAATCAGCGCATCGAGGCGCGCGCGGCGGTGCTGGAGCCGGGCGTCTGGCGGCTGCTCGATGCCCGTATCTACGAGCTGGGCGTCCTGCCGGCCGACCGCGCCAGCTACCCGCTCAAGACTAACCTGACGCCGGAACAGGTACGGGAAAGTTTTGCCACGCCGGAGGCTGTGCCGTTTTGGGAACTTCCACAGTATATCAATACTGCGGAACACGCAGGGCTCGGGGCGGCAGGCTATAGATTGCAGTTCCAGAAGCTTCTGGCACGACCATTTTTCCTGTCCGCCATGGTTTTCCTTGCCGCCGCGGTCAGTTTACGGTTCTTCCGCTTCGGCGGGGTACAGAAGATGGTTTTAAGTGGCGTGGCTGCCGGCTTTCTGCTTTATGTTTTGTCGAAAGTGACTGACGATATGAGCAAGGCCGAGCTGATGCACCCGGTGGCAGCGGCTTGGATGCCTGTGCTCGTTGGCGGTCTGACGGGGTTTATCGCGTTGTTGTACCAGGAGGATGGGTGATGGCGGGGCCTGGTCGCTCTCGTCCACCAGCGCCCCGGCGGCTTGGCCGTGGCGTCGCAGGTATAGCTGCCGTCCTCGCCTTCATGGCCTGCGGCGGCTTGCTCGCGCCTGCGCCGGCCGATGCGCAAGTGATACAGCAACAGTTCACCTTCCCGCAGCGTCCGCCGCCGAAACGGTCGGCGATCAGCATCGAGCGCGAAAAGGCCGCGCAGAAGCAGATGCTCGTGCAGGCGCGCGAGATCGATTACGACTACACCAATAAACGCGTGGCCGCCGTCGGCAACGTGCAGATTTATTATGGCGGCTCCACCATCGAAGCCGACAAGGTCATCTACGACCAGACCACCAAGCGCCTGCACGCCGAAGGCAATGTCCGGCTGAGCGAGGAGGACGGCAAGGTCACCTATGGCGATATCATGGATCTGTCGGACGATTATCGCGACGGATTCGTCGACTCGCTGCGGCTGGATTCCCCCGACCAGACCCGCATGGCGGCCGCCCGCGCCGAGCGATCGAGCGGCAACTTCACCGTCTTCCATAACAGCGTGTACACCGCCTGCCAGCCCTGCAAGGACGATCCGAAGAAGCCGCCACTGTGGCAAGTGAAGGCCGCGCGGATGATCCACGACCAGGGCGAGAAGATGATCTATTTCGAGGATGCGCGCATCGAATTCTTCGGCCAGCCGCTGGCTTGGTTTCCCTACTTCTCGGCGCCCGACCCGACCGTCAAGCGCAAGACCGGCATGCTGCCACCGTTCATCGGACGCGATTCGATTTACGGCTACGCGGTGCAGATCCCCTATTACTGGGCGCTGGCTCCCGACTACGACGCCACGTTCGCGCCGATGATCACCACCAAGCAGGGCCCGATGCTGGAGGGCGAGTTCCGTCAGCGCCTGATCAACGGCGCCTATTCGATCCGCGGCGCCGGCATCTATCAGCTGGACAAAAGCTACTTCGCGGGTGGGACCGGCGATCGCAGCTTCCGCGGCAGCTTGGAAAGCTCCGGCCAGTTCGCCATCAACGATAAATGGGTGTGGGGCTGGGATGGGGTGCTGCTGACCGACCCGACGTTCCTGCAAGACTACAGACCGCGCCTGTCGACCTATCGCGTCACCGATCCGTACGGCTTGTCCGGCGCCAGTGCGGGCATCGATCAGCTCTATATCTCCGGCAAGGGCAACCGCAGCTATTTCGACGCTCGCAGTATCTATTATCAGGGCTTCTCATCGGCTGACGTGCAGAAGCAACTTCCGATCATCCATCCGGTGGTCGACTACATGTACACGATCGACCGTCCGGTCATGGGCGGCGAACTTGGCTACAACATTAATTTCACCAGCCTGACGCGCGCTTTGGCTAATTTCGATCCGATCAGCCAGACGGCTTTCACCAACAACACTTGCGCGAATACGGCCGACCCCAAATTCAATAATACCAACTGCCTGCTGCGCGGTTTCCCGGGCACCTACAGCCGATTTTCGGCGGAAACCCATTGGCGGCGCAGCATCACCGACCAGTATGGCCAGGTGTTCACGCCGTTTGCGTCGGTACGCGCCGATGCCGCCTCATTGCAGGTGAAATCGGACCCCGGCGTGGCTAATTTCATGGATACCGGCAACAGCGACCTGGTGCGCGCCATGCCGACGGTCGGATTGGAATATCGCTATCCCTTCATCAGCGTGCAGTCCTGGGGCACGCAGACGATGGAACCGATGGCGCAGGTGATCGCGCGGCCGAACGAGCCGCAGATCGGCAAATGGCCGAACGAGAACGCGCAAAGCTTCGTGTTCGACGACACCAATCTGTTCAGCGTCAACAAGTATTCCGGCTGGGATCGGGTCGAGGGCGGCGGTCGCGCCAATTACGGCATGCAATACACCGCGCAATTCAACA
>JACQDO010000039.1 GCA_016201085.1 Hyphomicrobiales bacterium
ACGAGGCCCATTTTGAGGTGTCTCAACTGCCGGTACGCAAGGTGAAGTGTCAGAACGTGAATTTGTCGCCGCGGCCGCTGCCCTGCGACACGTTGAGAAAGAGCTCGTCGAGCGGGATGCGCCGCTTGATCAGGCCCTGCTCATGCGAATAGCCGATCAGCGTCTCGAGGTTCTTGCGGTTCTTGTCGGTCAGTCCGTATTCCCAGGGGTCGGGCCCGAGGATGTTCTCCTGCTCCTCCCAAGCATCGCGATACCAGGCGAGCGGTACGATGCGCGGGTTCTGCATGCGCTGCATCGCAACCGTCTTCGCCTCGTCGAAGGCCTTGAACAGGTTGATAGCCACCCAGGGATATTGTTCGACCACCGCTTGCTTCAAGCCCAGCACATGCATGATCGGGAAGATGCCGGTCTTGCGATAATAGGCGATTTCCTCGCTCTTGTGATCGGGGAACAGCCGGGCGACGCGCGCATCCTTGGCGACGAACGGCTTGATCAGGTCGGAATGCAGCACCGCATCGAGTTCGCCATCGGCCAGCATGGTTTCGACCGACTTGTCGTCCGGCAGCTCGGTGAGCTTGAGATCCTTGGGCAGCGCGACGTCAACGTCGTTATTGATCTCGCTGAACCATTCGATCGATTTAAGCGGCACGTTGTATTCATTTTCAAGCAGCCCGCGCATCCACAGCACCGCCGTGGTCATCAGCGTCTTGACGCCGACTTTGCGGCCGATCAGATCGGCCGGCTTCTTGATGTCCTTGGTCGTATTGATGAACATAAAGCCATGGCGGAAGCGGCGGTGCAGAAACACCGGAATCGCCCGGAACGGCAAATTATTGTCGCGCGCCGCCAGGTAAGAGGAGCCGGAGACCTCGGCCACGTCGAATTCGCCATGGCGCAGGAAGCGCCAATGGCGCGTCGCCGAATCCATTTTCGTCACAATGGTGAGATCGATGCCGTCGGCCCGGACCTTGCCTTCGAGCAAGGGGCGGGTGATCTCGTAATCGCCGCAAGCCAGGGTGAGTGCGATATTTTTCGACATGCGGAGCCCCTCTAGTGCCCGGTCGCGAGTGCCGCCAGCTTGGCGGGATCGTCGGGCAGGCGGTTGCCGCGCCAGACCACATGCAGGTCCGGCCGCAACAACAGCAGATCGTGACCATAGATATCGCGCGGCCTTTGGCCGGGAATATCGAGGACTGTAAACGGCGCGCCGTAGGATGCAAAGGCGCGGTTGAGCGTGCCCGTATCGGTCTGCGTTGCGGCGAGGCGAAGCAGCGTATAACCGTCGCCGATCGAATCATGCAGCGCGCTGCCGTCGTCGAGCCAGACATGCGGCAGGCGGGCGCCGGGCCATGTGGTCGGCACATAGGTCATGATGTCGGTCTCGGGCGCCTCGCCTTGTTCCGGCCAGATAATGGGCGAGCCGGCATAGCGATAGCCCAGCTCGGCCCCGATCATCTCGTTGCTCTTGCGCTGTTCCACGTCGGCGATACGCGACAGGTTGGCGCGCGTCTCAGTGCCCGCCGGCGTGCGCTCGCGGATATTCGGGTTCCAGGCCGCCCGCCAGGCGCGCCGTCCGCGCGAAGCAAAGCGCGAGGCCGCCACATTGCGCGCGCCGATCTGCCGGCGCTCGATCTCGTAGGAGGCGAGCAGACCCGGTCCGCTCCAGCCTTGCAGCGTCGCCGCCAGTTTCCACGACAGGTCGATGGCATCGCCGACGCCGCTGTTCATACCGAGCCCGCCGGTCGGGATCACCAGGTGCACGGCATCGCCGGCGAGAAAAATGCGATTGCGGGCATAGCTGTCCGCCAGCAGCAGGTTCTGCTTCCACTGCCCGACATGCAGCATCTCATATTTCACCGGCAGTGCGACCACCTGCTCGAACATGGTCTTCATGTCCTCGTCGCTGTCGACCACCGAATGCAGGGTGAAATGGCGCGTCGAGTCCTGCACGATGAGGAACGAGTTGTGCGCGTCGGCAACATGGTAGTGCCGGCCCTTGCCGACCGGGATTCGATCGAACAGATCGTCGCAGAGGTACAGAGCTTGGCGCAATTGCAGCAGATTGGCTTCGCCCGAGAGCTTGATGCCGAGCTGTCGGCGCACCGCGCTCGCGCCGCCGTCGCAGCCGACGAGGTATTGCGCCGTGAGTTCGGCGGTCGCCCCGTCCCGGGTTTTGACCCGCGCGCTGACGCCGTTGCCGTCCTGCGTGCAGGAGATGAATTCGGTGGCATAGCGCACGTCCACGCTGGCAATGCCTTCGGCCACCGACTTGAGCAGCGGCTCAAGCGTGTATTGCGAGATCAGCTGGTAGGGCTCGATCGGCATGCTGGCGTCGCGGCAGGCGGCGATGTCGGCCTGCGCCTGCGCCACCGACGGATAGGGCAGATGCAGCAGCGGTGGGTCAACCAGCGAAGTGACGATGAACACGTCCATGGGCGCGTCGCGTGGAAATCCGGCGTCGCGGATTTTTTGCGCAATGCCGATGCGGCGATAGATTTCCATGGTGCGGGCGTTGCACCGTTCCATTTTGGGCAGAAACTGCGGCGCGTCTTTCTGCTCGAGCAGAATGCAGCGCACGCCCCGCCGGCCCAGGTCGTTTGCGAGCGTTAAACCGACAGGGCCGGCGCCGACGATAAGAACTTGCGTGTCCAAGCGGTAATTCCGAAATGTTCAAAGATTGGCGAAACGCTACCATCTCGCTTGCCTCGGCGAAAGCCAAGGAGCGGCATCCCGCATTTTTGGATTTGCACGGCCTTGGCGTATGCTGCCGAAAGATTCTCGGTGCCGTTGATGCCGTGCGACGTCGAGCGGGAGGATGGTGGCATGAATGTTCTCGCCGGATGCACGCGATCGGTAACGCGTTTTGCCTGTTATGCCGCGCTGGCGGTCTTGTCCCTAACTTGGGCCGCGCCGCTACATGCGGCCGACTATCCGAGCCGTCCGATCACGCTGGTGGTGGCGTTCACGCCGGGCGGTCCGAGCGACGTGCTCGCCCGTATCGTCGGCAAGCAGATGGAGCGGCTGCTCGGCGTGCCGTTCATCATCGAGAACCGCCCCGGCGCCGGCGGCAATATCGCGGCCGATTCGGTCGCCCATGCGACGCCCGATGGCTACACGCTGCTGATGGGCAATAACAGCACTCTCGCCACCAATGAGAGCCTGTACAAACGGCTCAGCTATAGCCCGCAAAAAGATTTCCTGCCGATCACGCTGATCGGCACGCAAGCCAACATCCTAGTGGTCAATACGAGCGTTCCGGCGAAATCGCTGAAGGAGCTGATCGCGCTCGCCCAGGCGCAGCCCGGCAAGCTCAATTTCGCTTCCTCCGGTCATGGCGCGGCCGCGCATCTGGCCGGCGAATTGTTCAAGGCCGAAGGCAAGGTCGATATCGTGCACGTGCCCTACAAGGGCGCCGCCCCCGCTTTGCAGGATCTGATCGGCGGCCACAGCCAGCTGATGTTCGCCACCGCCGCTTCCGTGGTCGGCCACATCAGAAGCGGCAAGGTGCGCGCGCTGGCGGTGACCACGCTCAAGCGCACGCAGATTCTGCCCGACATTCCGACCATGGACGAGGCCGGCCTGCCGGGCTTCGAGGCCAGCACCTGGCACGGGCTGGTGGCGCCCGCCGGCGCGCCGCCCGCGGCGATCGCCACGCTGCACGATGCCGCGGTTAAGGCGCTGCGGGATGCGGGCGTGCAGGCCTCGCTCAAGCGCCTCGGCGTCGATATCGTCGGCGGCACGCCGGAGCAGTTCAAGGCCTATATCGCGGCGGAAGTGCCGAAATGGGCCGCGATCGTGAAGGCCTCCGGCGCCACCTTGGATAAATGACCCATGGCTGCTGAACGAGCGAACGGCGCCCTGGCGCGCAATGTGCGGCGGCTGGGCCATCTCGATCTGCCCGGCGCTGGGCAGGTGACGGTTGCTGGGCATCACGCCTATGTCGGGCATATCCCGAACAAGCAGGACCTCGGCACCTCCATCGTCGATATTTCCGACCCGGCCAATCCGCGGCTGGTGGCGACGGTCGCGGTCGGCGATATGACCTCGCACAGCCACAAGGTGCGTGTCGCCGGCGACCTGATGATCGTCAACCACGAGCGCAATCCGACGGCGGCCGGACGGCGCGCGCAGGATATGCCGGCGATCCGGCGGAGCTTGCGCGAAGCGCTCGGCCGCGATCCGACGCGCGCCGAGCTGTTGGCGAAGCTCAACTTGACCGAGGCCGACCTTGTCGCGATCGAGAAGGACGAGGCGCAGCCTTATCGCAATGGCGGTTTCCGCATCTATGACGTCTCGACGCCGTCACAGCCGAAGCTGATCCATCATCACCTCACCGGCGGCATCGGCGTGCATCGCTTCGATATGGACGAGCGTTACGCCTATATCTCGACCGAGATGGACGGCTTCGTCGGCAATATCCTGGTGATCTACGATTTGCGCGATCCATCAAGGCCGCAGGAAATCTCGCGCTGGTGGATGCCGGGACAGCACATCGCCGGCGGCGAGACGCCGACTTGGCCGGGCAAGCGCCATCGGCTGCACCACGCCCTGCGCTTCGGCGACGAGATGTGGGCGAGCTGCTGGCACGGCGGCTTCCGTGTCGTCGATATCTCCGATATCGCACAACCGAAAACCGCCGCCTCTTATAACTATCATCCGCCGTTTCCGGAACCGACGCATACCGTCATGCCGGCGCCGCATCCGATCGGCGGCAAGCGCATCGCGCTCGCCATCGACGAAGAAGACCAGGCGCAGAGCGCCAGCGAAGAGGAGGCGCGGCGCGGGCGGCCGCATGCCGGCATGTCGCTCTACGACGTCGGCGATTTATCGAACGTCAAACCGCTGTCGCTGTTCGAGGTGAGCGAGCTCGACTCGCCGTTCGCGCGCATGCCCGGCGCGCGCTTCGGCGCGCATCAGTTCCACGAGCGCATGAGCGGCACGCTGGTGCACGCGGTCTGGTTCAGCGCCGGCCTGCGCATTATCGATATCGCCGACCCGATGGCGCCGCGCGAGGTCGGCTGTTTCATCCCGGACCCGGCTGGCGGCAGGAAAGCGCCGCAAAGCAACGACGTGGCGCTCGACGCGCGCGGGCTGATTTACATTGTCGACCGCCATGTCGGGTTTGATGTGCTGGAGTTTACTGGTTGATTCCGTCATGCCCGGCCTTGTGCCGGGCATCCACGACTTGCTTCGATTCAACAAGTGAGACGTGGATGGCCGGGACAAGCCCGGCCATGACAGAATTCTTTATTCCCCCGCGTTCCGATAAAACGCCGCCGCGTCGGCGCTGAACGCCTTGTGCGACTGCGCATCCAGATAAAGCATATGCCCGCTGCGGTAGAGCCTACGTCGCGTGCAGTGCCCCCGGCACATCAGCCAGATTTGTAGTGATGCGCGTGCCGTACCTTTTATGCAGCCCAGCCTGCTTCGCTAAATTCGAGAACATGTTTTCGGCGACGACGATATCGGCATAGGCGAGGACTGCACAAAAGGCCTGCATGTCACGGAAGTCATTTTCTTCGATGGCCCGACTTTGCGTTTCGATGCGCAAGCCGATTTCGCGCTCAATAAAATAAGTTGGGCACTCGTTGATGATTTCGCGAGCGTTTTTACTGAGCACTGCTGTTTCATTCGATTCGGAAAGGCCCGCCTTGCGCACAAAGGAAAGAATAAGATCCAGCTCATTAATCATGAGGCGTGCGCTATGCATTCTGCGCCGCATCGGAATGGCTTCGCTCGCGTCACGCCCGCGTCGCTCTTCGATGGCTTGTCGCAGCTTCTCCGATCCCTCGGAAAATTTCGACACCGCGAGGAGCCGCACATCCTCGGGCGTTTTGGTCAGATAGTCGAACATAAAGCGCGGCGGGTCACCCCGAATCGCGGCAAGAACGCGTTCCGACGGTTGAGGGATGCGGCTGTCGCCAATTTCCGCTGTTGCTTCAAAGAATACGTTGGAGAGAAACCAGTACGCGTCGCGAGGTAACGCCTCCAGCCCGCTCCGGGCGCGCAGCAAGTCGACAATTTCCACTTCCAGACGTTTGTGTCGGCCACGAAAGACCATGCCTTGACTTAAGGTCGCTTGAACCCAAGCAAGGTGCTCGCGGCGCTCAGGTATATCGACCTTGTGCGTTTCATAGAGGTTCGTCGCGGTCAGGGGCACCAGCAGGCGGCTCGCTTTTGCTTCTTCGACCAAAGTCTCCAAAATTGCGTATTGCGCCGGATAGTCGTCGGGTGACTTCACGGCGCGCGCCAATTCGATCCATTTGTTTTGATCGAGATAAAGAATCTGCATCGGCCAAATCTAGTTCTACTCATCACTTCCGACACAGAGCGGAAGAATGGAGCCGAGCAAGGGGCAAGGGATATCGATAAGCCCTTACCCCTCACCCGGATTGCTTCGCAATCCGACCTCTCCCTATGGGAGAGGTGAAGACAGCCTAATCCGTCGCTGCTCGATAGAATGCCGCCGCATCGGCGCTGAACGCCTTGCGCGACTGCGCATCCAGATAAAGCATATGCCCGCCGCGATAGAGCCTGAGTTGCGCGCGTCCGGGCTTGTCGGTCGAAGGCAGATGGTCAAGCACATAGCGCGTCATGCCGTAGGGCGTGACCATGTCGGAAAGCCCGTGCGCGACCAGCAGGCGAAACGACGGGCCGAAAGCCAGCAGCGTGCGCAGATCGTCTTCCGCGCTGGCCTGATAGCGGCCGCCTTGCCAGTCCCAGTGGCTGGTGACGTCGCCTGCCAGCAGCGCATAGGTCATTTCCGTCGTGAAGCCGAGCTCGTTGCGCGCATAGGCGGCAAAAGCGCCGCCATAGGCGCGCGTGACCCCGTCGAGGATCGGGTCGCCGCCGCGTGAGGCGCCCCGCTCGGGGAACGGATCGTCGACCGCGAAACTTGCATCGTAGCGGCTGACGATCTTGCCGTCGGCCGAACGCAGGCTCTTGATGAAGGCGTCGGCGACAAAGCCGCGCGTGCGCCTGACCGCATCGACCGGCAGCCCGCTGATCTGCGCCACCCGGGCGTAGAAGGCGTCGCCGGCCGCGCCTTCCGGCGTCTTGCCGGCCAGCGTGGTGAGATAGTCGGTCATGGCGAATTTTTCGGCGGTGGCCAACGCCTCGCGGCTGAAGGCTCCGCGGCGCTCAAGCTCGACGGCCGCCAGCGACGGCAATTTCAGCGCCGCGCGCAGCGCGTCGCCGTCGTCGCCGAAAGTGAGCCATCCCTCCAGCATCGGCGACAGCATCACGATGCCGGTAACGGCGATGCCCTGGTCGCGCTGCAGCGCGCGTGCCGTCTTGGCGGCGCGGAAGCCGCCATAGCTCTCGCCGAACAGATATTTTGGCGATGCGCCGCGGTTGTTCTTGGCGACGTAGAGGGCGATCGCTTTGGCCATGGCGGAAGCGTCGCTGTTGATGCCCCAGAACTGCTTGCCATCGTCGGCCTTGGCGGTACGGCTCCAGCCGGTGCCGATCGGATCGATCAGCACCAGGTCGGTGAAGGCCAGCCAGGTCTCGGGATTGTCGCGCAGCTCGGCACGCGCCGCGTCGCGGCCGAGATCGAGAATGCGCGGACCAACCAGACCGAGATGCAGGAACGCGGAGGCCGCGCCCGGCCCGCCATTGAACACGAAGGTGAGCGGCCGGTTGGCGCTCGCGCCCTTCGCCACATAAGCGGTGTAGAACACCGAAGCGCTGCGCTCGCCCGACTGGTCGTAGAACGCCAGCGTGCCGGCGGTCGCCGTATAGGTGAGCTTGGTGCGGCCGGTGTCGAGGGTATGTTCGGTGACAGCATCGGCCGGCAGCAGCCGCAGCACGCCTTTGACGTCGCGCGGTTCGCTTTTGGCGGGCTGTTCCTGCGCGACGGCCGAGCTGAGCGCGCCAGCCAACACTACCACCAGGACGAAACGAAGAGCTGCAGTAACTGTCATGGCACGCCCTTAACTCCTGAGCGGATCGTTACGCGTGCCCCCGGTCGCAAAATGACCCCGGCCAGCTCGGCCGGGGCTATTGATTGACGTATCTACCGCCTGCCGCGGAAGTTCGGCCGGCGCTGCTGCGGGGAGGGGGACGGGGCGTCGCCCTTGTGGCGGAAGCTGATGCGTCCGCGCTGCAAGTCATAGGGCGACATTTCGACGATCACACGGTCGCCGACGCCGGTGCGGATGCGGAATTTGCGCATCTTGCCGGCGGTATAGGCCAACACCTCATGTTCGTTGTCGAGTTTCACCCGGAAATTGCCGTCCGGCAGAACCTCGGTCACGGTACCGTCGAACTCCAGCAGTTCTTCTTTCGCCATCCAATATTCTCCCGGATCGCTTTATCGCGGTGCGCGGTGGCCAGCGTTACGGCGCGGCTCGCCCGAGCGCTGGAGGAATGTAACATTTCCAATGCCGCTTGGCTCCCCTGCGGTGGCTTCTTGCCGGGGGGCCTGTGAATGGCCGGCCTTGTGGCCGTTCTGACTAGGGCGGGTCTGGTGGCCGTTGCCGCCGTTATGGGAGCGGTGGCCGTTATTGCCGGGACGGCCGCTGCCGCCGCCGTTA
>JACQDO010000406.1 GCA_016201085.1 Hyphomicrobiales bacterium
ATCCGCGCGCCTTCGACGCTGTGACCCGCGCGGTGGATCAGGGCTTGCCGATCGACGCCGGGCGCATCTCCAACGTGGTGAGCAGGGCTCTGGACAGCGGCCAGCTTTCGCTCAAGCGAGCGGAAGGCACAATCGCCATCGGCGCCGGGCGGATGCAATTGAGCAATGTCACCGCCGAGGCCAAGGACGCGGTGCTGTCGTTGACCGGCAATCTCGACCTCACCGACGGCTCGCTCGATGCGCACTTGGTGCTGTCGGGATTGAGCCAGGCGGCCGGCGCGCGGCCCGATATATTCATGGCCTTGAAGGGGCCGGTCGCCACGCCGTCGCGCAGTGTGGATGTCGCGGCGTTGAGCGGATGGCTCACGTTGCGCTCGATCGAAAACCAGGCAAAGCGAATCCAGGAAATCGAGCGCGCACAACAGGAGTTGGAGCGCGCCAAGCGGCAACCCGAAATTCAGACGCCGCTGCCCAAGAGCGAGCAGGCGCCCGCATTGCCGGCTCCAGTCGATATCAGGCCGGCGCCCGCGCCGGGAAGTCAATCGCAGCCGGCGGCCTCAGTCGGCCCGCAGAACTGAGGGGGACGAGCGCGCGCCCGCCTCGCGCGAGAGGCCTTGCGCGCTGCGTGCTTCGCCGATCTGCGCGCGATAATAATCGAGCACAAACAGCCGGATCGCCGAGGATAGGTTGCCGTGTCGACGATCGGTATCGATCGAGGCGACGAGATCGGACAGCGTCATTTCGCGTCCGGTCGCGATTTCTTTCAGTCCCTGCCAGAAGGCGTCTTCGAGGCTGACGCTGGTCTTGTGGCCGGCAATGACGATAGACCGTTTGACAACCGGGGATTTCATCGGCCGTCTCCTCTGTCAATCCGGCGGCTGTCGAGGTCGCGGCTGGCCTTGCTCTGCTGCGCATCTTCGAGTTTGCGCTGATGGTTGGGACGGCCGTGGACAAGACGATTGGCGTCGGCGCGCTGATCGTCGGCGCGCCGCCTCGCTCGCTTGCGCGCAACGCGTAGATTAACCAATTCAGCCATTCATTGCCTCGACGGTAGCAGGGTATGCTGTTCGCCCGGAATTAAACTTGCATGTGTGCATTGCCACCCACAACGTCGGCTCATGGCGCAAACAAAACCGTTCTGTCTGGTAGACGACTCTATGAGTTTGCGGTGTTACTTAGGGCAAATTGCATTGCCAATTCAACACACGGTTAGTTGATCGTAATAGATCAGTCGGTAACGGGCAGCGAATACAATGAGAAGATAGTCGACCACATGCCGGTACAGCAAGTTACTTCCAAATGTATATTTAGTTATTTGAAAAGATTTACTATCGAAAACATGAAATGAGCGTTCACCATACACTATTGCCATTTAAGGTGACGGCCTATTTGACATAGAAATTCAGTAAAATAGGGGTCGTATACACATACCAGTGGCGTAAAATACATTCTGGCCCACGGATATATCTTTTACCGATTTCTACCGGACGTTGGGTAATCAATATTATTCGCGCGTACCTGTGCAAAACGATGATCGTTCACACGCGCCCCGGTGCGTGAAAGAAAATTTTCGAATTAGCGCGGCTGCGTCATTTTTTCCGGACGTATTCGACGATCGAATTCCGGCCCCGAAACATAACCAAGCTTTATGGCCTCCTCGCGCAGCGTGGTGCCGTTGGCATGCGCGGCCTTTGCCACCGCCGCCGCCCTGTCGTAGCCGATTGTCGGCGCCAGCGCCGTGACCAGCATCAGCGAGCGCCGCATCAGCTCGGCGATACGCGGCTCGTTGGCTTTGATGCCCACCACGCAATTGTCGGTGAACGAATTGACCGCATCGCCGAGTAGGCGGATCGATTGCAGCATGCAATAGGCCAGCACCGGCTTGTACACATTGAGCTCGAAATGACCCTGGCTGCCGGCCACCGTGACGGTGGTGTTGTTGCCGAACACCAGCGCGCACACCATGGTAAGCGCCTCCGACTGCGTCGGGTTGGTCTTGCCCGGCATGATCGAGGAGCCGAGCTCGTTGCTCGGCAAAATCAACTCGCCCAGGCCCGAGCGCGGGCCGGAGCCGAGCAGGCGGATATCGTTGGCGATCTTGAACAGCGCGGTGGCGGCGGCATTGATGGCGCCGTGCACGAATACATAGGCGTCGTGGCCGGCCATGTGCTCGAACTTGTTGGGCGCGCTGGTGAACGGCAGTTTGGTCAGTTGCGCGATGCGGCGCGCGAAGGCCTTGGCGAATTTCGGTTTCGAATTCAGCCCGGTGCCGACCGCGGTGCCGCCTTGCGCCAGCGGATAGAGTTCGCGCTGCGCCACGCGGATGCGCGCGATCGCCGACTTCACCTGGCTGGCATAGCCGGAGAACTCCTGGCCGAGCGTGATCGGGGTCGCGTCCATGGTGTGGGTGCGGCCGATTTTCACGATTCTGGCGAATTCCTTTTCCTTGCGGTCGAGCGCCTGCTGCATGTGTTCGAGCGCCGGCAGCAGATGCGCGGAAATCCGCAGCGCCGCCGCGATATGCATGGCGGTCGGGATCGAATCGTTGGACGACTGGCTCATATTGACGTGATCGTTCGGATGCACCGGCTTCTTCGAACCGAGTTCGCCGCCAAGCGCGACATTGGCGGCGTTGGCGATCACCTCGTTGACGTTCATGTTGCTCTGGGTGCCGGAGCCGGTCTGCCAGACCTTGAGCGGGAAGTGGCCGTCGAGCTTGCCGTTGGCGATATCCTGCGCCACCGCGACGATCGCCCTGGCGCGTCGGGCGTCGAGCGAGCCGAGTTCGCGGTTGACCTCGGCGGCCGCGCGTTTGACCAGGCCGAGCGCATGTACGATTTCGCTCGGCATGCGCTCCGTGCCGATGCGGAAATTGTGCAACGAGCGCTCGGTCTGCGCGCCCCACAATTTGTCGGCGGGAATGGCGAGCGGCCCGAAGGCGTCGCTTTCGATGCGGGTCTTTTGGCGGGTCGTGGCGGGCTTTTTGCGCGATTTGGCCATGGACGTCATCCAACGCCTTAAGCTGCGTGAGGTGCCGAGCCTAGGCCGATTAGCCGCCGGGACAAGCGGCTGAGCATCATTTGAATCGGTAATTGAGCTTCGCCATCAGCAAATTGACATTGCGAATGTCTATGTCCCAGGCATAGCGGCCCGTTGCATCGCCCAGCTGATAGGTGCGCGTGCCTAAACGAATATAATTGTATTCCACGGCTACGCTCACGTTGGCGGTAATGCCATATTCCAATCCTAACCCGAAGGTTGGCCGATATTGCCAGGCAGCGTCGCTGCCCGAGCCGGTGTTGGGACCGACGGCGTCGCTCACCGAGGCGCGAATGCGGGCGGCGGCGACACCGGCTTTGCCGTAGGCCAACAACCGGTCCCAGGCATAGCCAAGCCGGCCGGTGCCGAGCACCAAAGTATCGATGCGCGCGGTGAGTTGATCGTCCGCCGCGCCGAACGTGCTGGCGTGGTCACCCTTGATGCTGGAGCCGGCAAGCAGCGCCTCGAGTCCGAACACCCAAGCGCCACGCTGATAATTGAAACCGATTTGTCCGCCGCCGATAACACCGGAGAGGCGATGATTGAAGCTGTCCGGCGGCACGCTGTCGCCGAAGCCTCCCACCCCTTGCGAGTTTTCGACGTTTGTCCAGTTCGCGGCGCTCCACCCGTAGCCGAGATGGCCGCCGACATAGAAGCCGGACCAGTTATCGGCGGCCGCGGGCGCCGGCGCCTTCAGCGCTCGTTCGGCGGCGAGCGATGCGTGCGAGCCGATGGCAATCCCGATAGCAAAGACAAGCGACGCCGGAACAAGCGACAACGCGTAACGACGCATGACGACTTCCCCCACACGCACTCCAAGGTTACTATTTCAAATGTACTAGAGCTTACCGTTCAATCCAACCGTGTCCAAACGCGATCGGGCCATGGCGCGAGAATATGACAAGTTTCGATTGGCGCTGATCCTGCTTCCGCTCGCGGGTGTCGCCCTTGGGCCGGCATCGCTGTCCGAGCCTGCGACCGGCCAGGCCGCCAGCGCGACGGCATCCGCCGGTGCTCATGCAGCCGGCCGGCTCTGTGCCTCCTATTCCGGCTTGCCGGCGGCGCCGGCTGTGGCCGCCCCCGCTGGAATGGTGTGGATCGCTGGGGGGAGCTTTCTGATGGGCTCCAACCGGCACTATCGCGAGGAGCAGCCGCCACGATACGCGACCGTCAGCGGCTTCTGGATCGACCGTACGGAAGTGAGCAATGCGCAGTTCGCGGCCTTCGTCGCCGCCACCGGATACAAGACCGTGGCCGAGCGCGGGCTGAACGCGAAAGACTATCCGGACCTGCAGCCGGAGGCGCTGGTCCCAGGTTCGATGGTGTTTTTCGAACCGCCGAAGAACGTTTCCGTGGGCATGGATATGACGCAGTGGTGGCGCTACGTGCCGGGCGCCGACTGGCGCCATCCGAACGGTCCAGGCAGCTCGATCGCCGGCAAGGATAACCATCCGGTCGTCCACATCGCCTATGGCGACGCCGAGGCATACGCGAAGTGGCTCGGCCGCTCGCTGCCGACCGAAGCGGAGTGGGAATATGCCGCGCGCGGCGGCCTCAACGGCAAGGAATTCGCGTGGGGTGACGATCAGACGCCCGAGGGGCGATGGATGGCCAATACCTGGCAGGGTTTCTTTCCATATGAGGACGAGCGCGCCGACGGTTATCACGGCACCGCCCCGGTCGGCTGTTTTCCGGCGAACGGCTACGGTCTGTTCGACATGATCGGCAACGTGTGGGAATGGGCCACCGACTGGTATCAGGCCGGACACGCTTTCGCCGACGGCGCCCTCGATCCCAAGGGACCGCCCGCCATGACCAAGACCGTTGCCGGTCCGGTGCACGTGATCAAAGGCGGTTCGTGGCTCTGTTCGCCGAACTTCTGCGCGCGTTACCGGCCAGCCGCGCGCCAGCCGCAGGAGGCGGACCTCGGCGCCTCGCATATCGGTTTCCGCACGGTACTGCGCGCGCCCGGGCCGGCCGCGGACAGACCCGCCAACAAACCGCAGTAACGTAAACTGCGCGCTATCGGCAATCGCCTGGACCGTACCAGGTCCCGCCGCTGTTGAGGCACGACAATTCGCTGGTATTGCGACGATCGTCGCAGAATACGCCGGCGCCGTTCCGGCACGAATCGCTGCGTTCGGGCGGCACGGCGGTGTAAGCGCCGAGGCTTTGCTGCGTGACGTTCGTCTTGGGCGGCTCCGGGATTGCTGGATTCGTCGGGGTGGTCTGCACCGTCGCCGGGTTGGCGATAACGGGCATCGCCGGCTGCGTGGCGTTCATCTTGGGCAGCTCAGAGGTTCCTGGATTCGCCGTGATTGCCATCGTTCCGAATGGACTGACAACAACGGGTATCGCCGGCTGGCTCTCCATCGTGTGAGACAAGCGATTAGCCGGGCCGTTACTATTGCAGGTCGCCTGCGCTGCCGTCATGATCTGAACGTCGTTGTTGTTGACGTTGCCGTCGCCATCGAGATCGCCGCTGCAAAAGATCGGATCGGTGCACACGCCGGTTTGCGTGTAGAGCAGACCCAAGTCCGCCGCATCGATTTTTCCGTCCCGATTGAGATCGGCGCGCACGCAGATATTGAGACAATCCTGTCCAAGATTGGCCTGGATGATCGCTAGATCCTTTTCGTCGGTTTGTCCGTCGAGATGGATGTCGTAGCGGCTGGGTCCCCGACCGTTGTAGGCTTGCCATCCCTGGATATCCGCCTGGGTGATGCGCAAGTCCAGATTGCCGTCGCCCTTGGCCTGGCAGCCGTTCTGCGCATTCGCGGAATTCATGGTGCTTTGCAGTTCCGTATTGAGCGCCTGGTAATTCATTCGGGCCGCCGGCGTCGGCAGACAGGAGGTGAGGTCCGTCTGGCCCGGAGGGCAGTTTTGCGCGAGATTGAACGCCGCGTTGTCGAGTCCCAACGGGTTCGCCGACGTCGGTGTGAGATCGTAGAGCTCCTGCGTCGTCGATGTCAGATATTCCGCCCAGGGGAACGGTTTCGCCTGACTGGAATTGGTGATCGGCTGGCTGCAGTCCAGGGTTTGCAGCGAGACAAGTTTGAACATCTTGTTGCGGACCGCATATTGATGCACCGGCGCCAGCGTCAGCGTGGTGCCGAGATAGGACTGAACGGCGCAGCATGAGGTAAGCTGCTTCGCCCCGCCGGGGCCGTACCAAGTGCCGCCATTGTCGATCTCGCAAAAGTCTTTGTCGCCGAACAGCGTGTCATTGCACGCATTGCCAAGCTGGCATGGATAACTACGCTTGGTCGGCACCGGACTGTAGGTCGCCACGCCTTCCTGGGTGAAGTTCGTGTTGCGGATTTCCGTCACCGACGGGGTGATGAGGAAAGGCAGCATCGGCTGACTATCGAGCGCATGGCTGGGCGGCACGACGCTGGCGATATCGACGCCGGCCAGATCGCCGAACAGCTTGTACAGATCGACGGCATTCACCATGGCATCGACACTGCGGCCGGGCGATACCACCACCGAGCCGGCGACGATCAGCGGCACCCAGACGCCGGTCTGATAAACCGTTGTCTTCGCGCGGACCGGATTGAACGGAGCGCGGACTGCCTGACCTTGGCTGCCATTGTCGCCGATGATGACGACCACGGTATTATCGAGATTGAGCGAAGTCAGGGTGCGTCCATCGGGTCCGAGCGTGCCGAGACCGAGCTGCGACAGCGTGCGGCCGATCTGCACGTCGGCGCCCTCGATCATCATGTTGAGCAGCGTTCGTGGCGGTGTCGCATTGCTGCAGGTGGACACGGCGTCCAAGGGGTCCGGCACCAGATCGGTTGGCGGCTTCTGCACTGGCGTGTGCATGGAATTGAAGCTCAGCGTCAGCATGCGCGGGCCGCTCTGCTGTCTCCACCAATTCACGCCGTCGTTGCCCTGGGCCTGCGTGAGATAGGTGCGGTTGATCGTCGAGCCACAAACATGATTGACGTCGACGTAAAGCGAATCGAGCACGCCGGTCAGCGCCGTGCGCGGCCACACGTAATAGCCGTTGGTGCGGCTGAAATCGGAATAGGCCGGTTCGTTGACGCGGCAAGCCTTGTTCGGAACGAAGATGCCGCCGCGCTGCAGGCAGGTGCGTGCCGGATCGGTGCCCGGGTCGGCGTTGCTCGCATCGATGATCGTGCAGCGCACGGCATCGCCCGGCGTGGTGTAGCAGGCGCCCGGCGCCGTGGTCTGGAAGTAGCCACAAACTTGACTGCCGCCGGAGTCGACGCCGCCGGCCGTCATATCGACCGACGGAGGGCCGGCGGTCATGGCGCCCTGGAACACCGGAAAACCGCGCGTCGATGGCGCACAAAGCTGCGCCGGGTCCTGCTCGCTGCCCAGATGATATTTACCGATCAAGGCGCTGGTGTAACCGGCCTTGGTCAAAACGCGCGGCAAGGTCGCCTCGAAAGACGAGACGTACGATTGCGGCAGATGGTTGTCGACAATCGCCGCCTCGACACCGGTCCGCAGCGGATAACGGCCGGTGAAGAATGCGGCCCGGCTGGGCGAGCATTCCGGCATCGCCCAGGCATTGGTGAATTTCACACCGCGCGCCGCGATGAGATCGATATTAGGCGTCAGCGGCGGCAGTACTCCGCCGTTGCCGAAAATCGTCAGCTTGTCGATCCCGACGTCGTCGAGGATAATGAAGATGATGTTGGGCTTGCTCGGCAGCGCATGGACCGGTTGTCCGATGCCATGCAGTGCGGCGGCGCCGATCGCCCCGGCGGTCAACACACTTACAGCAAGCTTGAGTGGCGTGCCCATGTTCGCCCCCTGACTGGCGCCGTTCGTCAGCGCCACCCTCCCAAAGCGGTATTATAATGTTAGCCTATTGACGCGGGCAGACAAGCGCGTTGCACGTTCCAAGTGGGGAAGTTCAAAGAGTTTTATTTCTTGCGGAAACGGTCGAGGCGGACGACTTCGCCACCGCCGCCGCTGGGCTTGTCGGGTCCCGGATCGGGCACCGCCGCCGCGCTGGTCGAGCTTTCCGTCACGGTGACGTTCTGCGGGATCGAGGGCACGCGCTTGTTTTTGCCCGGTTTGTCATGCGTCCGCTCATGCTTCGATGTCTGCCCCGCTGCCGGCAGCTTCTCCTGTGCATTGGCCGGCGCCTGCCGTTCCTGGCTTTCGGAGATCTCCTCGAACTGCAGGCCGAACTGCACCGACGGGTCGTAGAAACCGGTGATCGCCTCGAACGGAATGGCCAGCCGCTCGGTGACGCCGCCGAACGACAGGCCGACCTCGAAGGCCTGCTCGTCCACCGCCAGGTCCCAGAACTGGTGCTGCAGGATGATGGTCATTTTTTCTGGATGCTGTGCGCGCAGCCGGTCCGACATGCGCACGCCGGGGGCATGGGTGTCGAACTCGATGAAAAAGTGGTGGTCGCCCGGCAGGCCTTTCTTGGCGACGTCGCCCAGCACGTTGCGCACCACGCCGCGCAGCGCCTGCTGGGTCAGGAGATCGTAACGGATTTGGTCGGCCATGCGGGCTCGCGGAATTGCGTTTAAGGATTCGGGCCGATGCTAGCGCCCTGCCGGGCCGGGCGCCACGTCGGCATCCCTGGAAAATTGTCCAAAAAATGAAAGTGGAGGCTTCTGTTGCCAGGTGCCTCCGAACCCCGCCTAACCGCTGCTAAGACGGCTAGGACTTGTAGGCTTGGTTATTCAAACCGCTTACGCGGCCTGAGCAACCGGAGCATAGTTGTCATTTGCAACTACGATTTGGCCCGATAACGGCGGTACCATGCCGAGCAAAAGTTCGTCCTTTACGCCCTCGTCGATCCTAGTTCGCCCCCGCCGGTGTAGCCCCGCAGTCCAATCTTTCGAGAGGACCAGCCCGCCGCTCGGGATGGGAGCCTCGTAAACCGAGCTACACCGGTGGAGGCGCCGGGTACTGCCCCCGGGTCCGAAAGGTTTATTACGACGGCCGTTTATCGCCATAGCCGGGTTGCCCCGGCACCGATCAATATAGGGGCTAAAGGTTGAAGAAAAAAGAGCGGTAGGCGCAAGCGCGGTTCACCTGAAACAATTCCTATTATCGCTATGCGCCGGACGCATGACCGGGAAAATTTTATTGAACCTAGCGAGATCGGCGCGGTTATCAATTGCGCATTCAATATGAAAGATTCAGTGATGTGCTCGATGCTTCGCGCGGTTCTTGCTTGTGCTTTACTCGGTCTCGCAGCAACCGCGCTGCCGGCGGCGGCGCAGAATGAGCCATCCCGGGATGTGGGGGTGAGGAGTCCGGAACCGGGCCTTCCCAAGGAACTGGGAGCGCCGGTTCTGCCATCCGCGCTCGCGGCGCCACCGGCCGAACCCGCAGCGACATCCGTCTTACAAACGGCACCTGTTGCCCCGACCGTAGCGGAGCCCTCCGTACCGACCACAGCGGCGCCCGCCACGCCCGCGTCGGTCGTCCAACTACCGCCAGCCGATCTCGGCGTGGCGCAGAAACTGCAGGAATCGATCGCCACCCGCTTGGCCGATTTCATCGAGCGTAAGCCGGACCGGGAGGCGGTCGAAGCCTTCTATCGAGAGCGCAATTTCCAACCGATGTGGAGCGCGAAAGGGACGGCCACGCCGCGCGCCGTGGCGGTCGGCAGCTATTTGAAAAATGTCGCGAGCGAGGGACTCGATCCGAGCGACTATCCGGTTCCCGTGTTCTCCGGCTTGGATGATGCCGACGCGGCGAGCGAGCTCAAGCTCACGCGTTCGGTGTTGACCTACGCGCGCCACGCCAGCAGCGGCCGCGTCAGCTATACGCGTGTCAGCGCCTCTATCCTTTACCCGCCGAACGCAATTGCGCCGTCGCAGGTTCTGGCTCAGCTCGCGGCGTCGGACGATGTCGCCGCCACGCTCGGCTCGTTCGAACCGCAGCATGCCGGCTTCAGGGCGCTGAAGGCGGCGCTGGCCGTGCAACGCAACGCGCCGTCGAACGAGCCCGCGCGGCGGGGCGACGCCAAGCACGTGCGCGTCGATACCGCCAGTTTGATCGTCGCCAATATGGAGCGCTGGCGCTGGCTGCCGCGCGATCTCGGCACCGCCCACGTGATCGTCGACGTGCCGGCCTATGCGCTCGGCGTGTTCAACGACGGCAAAGAGGTCTGGCGTACCAAGATCGTGGTCGGCAAGCCGAACCTGGCGACGCCGCTGCTGAGCGAGACCATGAAATATCTCACCATCAACCCGACCTGGAACGTGCCGCCTTCGATCATCCGCAACGAATATCTGCCGAAGCTGGAACGCGATCCCGACGCGCTCGAGCGCATTGGGCTGAAAGTCGCGCGCAACAACAACGGCTCGCTGCGCGTCTATCAACCGCCGGGTGACCGCAATGCGCTCGGCCGCATCCGCTTCAATTTTCCCAACGTGTTCCTGGTCTACCAGCACGATACGCCGCAAAAGAGCTTTTTCGCGCGCGATGCGCGGGCGCTCAGCCACGGCTGCATGCGCGTGCAAAATCCGGAGAAATATGCCGAGCTGCTGCTGTCGCTGTCGCAGCCGGAGGATGGCTTCACCCTCCGGCGCATCGGCAGCATGTACGGCGGCGAGGAGCGCACCATCAACCTGAAGCGACCGATTCCCGTGCACGTCACCTATCAGACCGCCGTCGTAGACGATGCCGGTCATCTGAAGACGCGCGACGATATCTACGGGCTCGACGCCGCCATCCTGAAACTGATGCGCGGCAACGAGCGCGCGGTCGCCGATGTGCCGATCGCGCGCGACTACAAATCGAGCAGCAAGCCGGTGATGGCGCGGCTGCCGGAACGCTCCTTATCCGGCACGCGTGCCCTGGCCGAGTTCGACGAGGATCGCTCGGATCGTGGCGGGTCATTGGTCGGCTGGGACAATTCGCGTTTCGGCGATTCTCGGGCTATGACGCGCGCGTTCCAACGCGCCGTCGGGCAGTGGTAGCGTTCGCTAGGCTATGACTGTGAAGCGCAACGCAGGAACACGTTAATCTAGATTAACAATTTGCGTTGTAATTCCAAATCAACACCAAATTAAAGCGTTTCCTCAAGTTGTGCCGGTAATTTTTGCGCCAAACGCGGCGAGTGACCGGACGGAATCACGATTCCCTTTCTCTTTCCACTGCCGGGAACGGATGCCGGTAACGGCTACTTTGCCGCCGCATGACCGCCGCGCCTGGCAAAGCGGATTGACCGGCGCTCCCGCAGCCGAATGAAAAGGACCTCGCGATGTCGTTTCTCCGTAACTTCACCTCCCGTTTCAAGGTCGGCATGCGTGTCGCATTCGGCTTCGCCAGTGTGCTCGTCTTGCTCATCATCGTGGCGGTGGTAAGTTACGTCGGTCTCGCCAACAGCGAGCGCAACACCAAGAAATTCAGCTCCATCGCGCGGACCTACGAGCACGTCATGACGGTGGAGAGC
>JACQDO010000419.1 GCA_016201085.1 Hyphomicrobiales bacterium
AATCAAGGAAGTCGATGAGGGCATTTGGCTCGCAAGCTTCATGCACTACGATCTCGGATACTTCGACCTGGAACAAAGGACTTTGCAGCCCCTCGACAACCCGTTCGGCACGAGGTTGCCACCCATGTCTTAGGTACAATCTGTTACCCATGTCTCCGGGCTGGACACAATTGCAGTGCTGGCGCGCCTGGTGGGATTTGAACCCCTGACACAACCTCGCTACATCATTGGATTTCACGCTGCGCGACTGCAACCCCCTGTCGGATCCTGTCGCTGGGGTGCAATACGACCTGATCGCCAGCCGACAACCCCGAGAGCACTTCAGCAAGGCGATTGTTGCGATGTCCAATCGAGATAGCGGCAACCTCCGCTCGCCCATTATGTACGGCGTAAACAGCCCAATTCTCGCCCTGCCGAAATAATGCAGCCACCGGGACGCTCAATATATCTGGAGCGCTCCAAACCGTGACATGCACAATGACCCTGTAGTCGTGACCGAGCCGCGACCAGGCTTCGGGCGGATCGGAGAATTCGATTGTCGTGCGAACTCGCTGTTCCTCGATGCCCAACGCAGAGACTTTAAGAAAACCAGCGGGATCGACGCGCGTTACCCTGCCCTTGATCGATGGGCCGCCCCACCCGTCAATTCTCACCGGGTCGCCGACTTCGATCTGAACGGCGTCGGTAGATAACAGATCCGCCACGATTTCGAGATCGAGTGGATCGCCGATCGCGATCAACGGTGCGCCGGCCTGTACAGTGGCTTCGCTGTCCTGGATGATCTTCAGTACAACGCCTGTCACCGGCGCCCGCAACTGAATACAGCACGCCGAACTGGTCTCAGGGACAGCCGTCGCGGGGTCGATGAGACGGGCGGCGACGCTTGCACGCTCACCGCGCCGCACGTCACGCTGCGCCGTTGCGCTCGCCAAGGCCGCCTCGTTGGTTTGGACATCGAGTCGCGCCTTTTCCAGATTTCGTTCGGGAATTGAATTTGTGCGCGCAAGCAACTCCGAGCGCCGGAGGTCGCTGCGGGCAAACTCAAGCGCTGCCTCCAGACGCCGCACTTCCGCTTCCGATAATGTCACTGCCGCATCGGCAGCGGCGAGCGTCGCCTGGAGTTCCTCGCGTGAGCGCACGTCGAGAAAACTAGGGGCCGTCGGCTGCATGACCGCAACAATCGTCTCGGCGGCTTTGACCTTATCGCCGACGTGAACTGATATCCCTCGCTCACCATAGGGATGGGAGATCCGGAGAACCTTTCCAGCGATCGGCGCAGAGACCGTATAGACGTGGCGCACGTTGGTCTTGCCTTCGTCGTCGACCGTTACCTCCATAGGACCTTTGACAACGGTCGCGAGATCGACCGGGATTGGCCGCGGCCAGGCAAACCAAGCGAGGGCTATCACGGCCAAGGTGAGGACCAGGCTCCATGCAAAGCGCTTTTTCATATTCGTCGGCATGGCTCAGTCTCTCGTCTTGAGGACAGACACAAGATCCAATCTATTAACTCGTTGGCGAACGACCAGCGCCGAGATGACAGCCGCGGCGAGCACGATCCCGCTGGCAAAGAGATATGTCGACGTGGCAACCACCCCACGCACACGCATCAATTCGCCCGCGAGCTGGGTCTTCATAATCCAGGCGAGGCCATAACCCATCGCCCAACCCGGGGGCTGGGCAATGAGTGTCAGCAGGGCCAGTTCCAGTAACAATATCCACAGCACTTCGACGGGCGTAAAGCCAAGCACCCGCAAGCTCGCCAGCTCGCGGGCACGCTCCGAGAGCGAAATCCGCGCGCTATTATACACCACGCCGAAGGCGATCACCGCTGCGAGAGTCGTATAGATGCTTGCCATCGTGGTGATGAGCAGCGCCACACTTTGTCGGAAATTCGCCAGCGACAGACGTTGCAATCCCAACCCACTCACGCTCGGCATCGCTTTGATCGCGGCATAGAAGGCTTCACGCCGGTTCTGGTCAAAGCTCAGATTAACACTGGTCACCGCGGGCACTTCGCGCATCAGCCGAGCGAGGGCTTCGGCATCCATCATTCCCCGGATACCGAAATAGTCCTCGACCAGGGCCGTCACAGGCGTTGATACAGTACGCCGCGCGCCTTCGAGGAGGTCGATTTCGACCGAGTCTCCCACGCGCGCACCTAAAATCTGAGCCAGCATGCTCGATATTGCCAAGCCGAATTCCGGCAACACAACCGGCTTGAGATCGACATCGATAATGCGGTTAAGGTCGGCATCGCGCGGCCGGCCGCTGACGATGATGCGGCGCTCGATGTTTTGGTTGCGAATCCGAACGGGTACCTCGCGATAAGGCTCCGCCGTCAGAACGCCGGGCAGCCGCGCCATCTGCAGCACGACTTCCCGGTTGCGCTTCTCCACGAAGCTGACGGTCGCGTCCTGTCGATCCGCCATGAAATAGGTTACATCGATGAGCGATTCCATTGTGTCGGACATGAATAACGAGACCATCAGGATCGCAGTCGCCGCCGCCATTCCTAGCGCGGTAAATATCGCTCGCAACGGATGATGCGTCAGGTTGCGCACCATCATCACAAACGGCTGTGAAACGAACTTATCAAGGCTAAACCTCGCCGGCAGAAGCTTTCGGAAGCGCGGCGGGGCTGGCGGCTGCATGGCGACTGCCGGCGCAAGTTTCACGATATCGCGCAAGGCCCGAACGGCTCCAATCGTCGCTGCCACTAAGCTCAATGCCGCCGCAATGACATAGAGATCAGGGCTCTTCACAAAAACCAAGAATGGAAAGCGAAAAAAGTCCCCGAACATGCGGGTGACATAGGCGCCGAGCCAAGTACCGACAGCGCTGCCGATCACAACTCCGATAACCACGATGACGAAGACAAATTTGATGTAATGAAAAACGATGGCACCATTGCGATAGCCTAGTGCCTTCAAGAGCCCGATCTGCTCGCGTTCCAAAGCAACGAGTCGACTGAGAGTGAGATTCACCAGAAATGCCGAGACCAATAGAAAAATCGGCGTCAGCGTCCGGCTCATGTTGTTGAGCATGTCGAGTTCATGATCGATCCAAGCGTGCGAGGTCTGGTCTTTCCGCCCATAGGCCGCGCGTCCGCCATAGCGGTCGAGCAGCGCATCGAGACGCATGATGATGTCGCGCTCGGACGCATTGCGTAAAAGCTTCAGGCTGATCGACGAGAAGGCGCCGTCAAGGTTATAGGCGCCGGCGAGCGCCTTCTCGCCCATCCAGATCACGGCGAAGCGGCGATCATCCGGCATGATGTCGCCCGGACCAACCGTATAAATGAACTCCGGCGACAAGGCCGTCCCAACAATCATAAGTTCGCGTTTCCGTCCGTTCAGAATCGCTGAAAACCGCGAGCCGAGCCCAAATCCGTGAGCCGTGGCAAAGCTCTCGTTGACGATGACCTCGTCGGCCCGGCCTGGTTCCGGAGTACGCCCCAGGCGCATATACAGCCGATTGAGTTTTGGCTCGCCAATATCTGGCAGCGAAATGACCTGCGCGGTCGCGGGCTCCGGATAATTGGGAATATCGAGCAACGCCAGCTTGGCGATGCGCGCCTCAACCGCCGCCACACCGGGGATTTCTTCTATCTGCCCGATAATCGTCTTTGGCGCGCGACTGACGACGGCAAAAACATCCGCAAATCGGTACCGTTCGTAATAGGCGGTCCGCGTCTCATCGAGAGACCGATGGGACCCAACGGCGAGCAAGAGGGTAGCGACACCGCCGCCGATCACCAAGGCGATGGCCAGCGCTTGTGCCCAGAGCCGCCTGACATCTCGAAAGAGCTTTCGATCAAGCATCTGCATGCATCACCAACTCAATGTCGCTGCAGCTTGACGGGATTTATTGATCTGGGTCCCAGAAATTTGGCCGTCTGCGAAGAACAGGACGCGGTGAGCAACATTCTGGATACTGGCGTTGTGCGTTATGATGAGTGTCGTTGTTCCGAGCTGGGAATTGATCGCCAGCAGAGCCTCGATGACGCGGATGCCTGTTTTTGAATCGAGGGCGCCGGTCGGCTCGTCGCAAAGCAACACCTCGGGACGTTTGGCGATCGCGCGCGCAATAGCAACGCGCTGCTGTTCGCCGCCGGAAAGTTGCGTGATCGCGCCGATAGCTGGTAAGGCCGCGGTCATCGAGCACCGTCAATTCATGATCTTTAAAGAATAGTTGGCCGCTGGTCGCGTGGTCGAGGCCACCCATGATGTTTAAGAGCGTCGATTTGCCGCTGCCTGAGGGACCCAGAAGCACAACAACTTCGCCGGCCCGAATATCGAGGTCCAGACCCCGCAAAGCCGCCACCTCCACCTCGCCGGAGGTGTAAATCTTTGTCAGGGCCTTCGCGGTGAAGATCGTTTCTGGCATCACATTTAGCGACAAAATGTCGTCTCTATTGTATCTTCGACATTGGGGTTCAATGCCTTCGAGGTTAGATAAACAGTAGATGACGCCTACCAACCGAAGATCAAGTCGCCCCCGACAGACTGAGGTCACATCGAAGCACGATCGCCAGGACGCGGCGATTGCGGCGGCTGGTCTTGGCCCAGATCCGCTTCGGCAGCTCACCGTGCATTGTTGGCTTCCACCGGCCTCGGCAGCCAGCCGCCGCCGAGCGCCTGGTAGAGGCTTACGATCGCCTGCACA
>JACQDO010000421.1 GCA_016201085.1 Hyphomicrobiales bacterium
GGTACGCCGGACGAGGTCGTCAACAAGCTCAATGCCACGCTGCAGGAGATCGTGTCCGACCCCGCCGTCGCCAAGCCCTGGGCCGATACCGGCGTGATGCCTTATCCGAAGGACAAGCGCTCGACGGCGGCGGCGCGCGCCATTCTCAAGAGCGAAATCGCGCGCTGGGGCCAGGTGGTGCGCGACAACAATATTCCGGCGCCGCAGTAAAGCTTACTTCACCTCTCCCATAGGGAGAGGTCGACGCGCGAAGCGCGTCGGGTGAGGGGTTACGGCCTATCGAGAGTCCTAGACCCCCTCACCCCAACCCTCTCCCCAATGGGGAGAGGGAGCACGCAGTGGTCGGGCTGCGCTTGGTATTCTTCACCTTCCCGGCTGCAGCACCTGCTCGAGCCAGTCCCACATATAAGATGAGCAGATGCTCTGGTTGTCGATCTGGCAGTGGTGATAGCCGCCCTCCTCGCGCGTGAAGAGCTTGAACGTCTTCTGCTTGGAGCCGACGGCGTCGAAGCATTTGCGCGCCTCGGGCAGCGGAATCTGCTCGTCGCCCTCGCCGTGCAGCATCAGGAACGGACAGGCGATTTTCTGTACCACGCCGTCGAGCTTGAACGGCTCGAGCCGTTTCATGGCCTCGTCTTTCGATGAGGCGTTGAGCACCCATTCGATGTGCTTGGACGCCACCGACAGCGCCGGCGTCACCGAGCGTGACAGCCGCTCGAAGCGGTCCAGCCAGATTTTCTGGTAGTCCCACTGCGCGCCCCAGGCGAGACAGCAGGCGTAGCGCTGCTCGAACGCCGCCGCGCGCGGCGCGTAGTAGCCGCCCAGGCTGATGGCCATGACGCCAATGCGTTTGGCGTCCACCTCCGGCCGCGCCGCGAGATATTCGTAAGCCGGCGTGGCGTAGTGCTCGGTGTCGTGGCGCAGATAGAGATTGCGGAAGCGGATGCTTTCGCCATTGCCCGGGCCGTCCACGATCAGGCAGGCGATGCCGCGCGCGACCAGATCGGCGACGCCCTTGAGATATTGAATCTCCTTGGTGACATCGAGGCCGTCGAAGAACACCACCGCTGGCACCTTGCCGCCCTTGTTGGCCGGCTCGGCATGCACGTAAATCGCCGGCAGGCCGGTCGCGCCATAGGGAATTTCCACATGCTCCAGCCGCGGCCGCTTGAAATATTGGGCCGCGTCGCGCAGGCAATCGACGCCGCGCATATAGGCGTCGTTGCCCACTTTACTCTTGGGCTGCAGGAAGCGTTCACCGACATGATAATAGGCGCTGGCGCGTTGCAGATATTGCGCGCCGCTTTTGCCGAAGCCCTGCGCAATGCGCTCGCGCCCGCGATCTTCGATGCTGCGCGCCTCGCGTGTCCATTCGCGGAACCAGGCGTCGTCGTCGCCGACGCAGTTCTTGAGCCGCAGCCCGATGCGGTTGACCTCGCCGATTTCGGCGCCGCCCCAGGGCGCCATGTTCAGCCCGATCAGCAGGCCGTGCGACCAGCGGTAATTGTCGGGGAAATAGGTGAAAGACAGTTCTTCCTGCATGCAAAAGCCTCCCGGGCACGGCGGACACAATACCGATTGGGCGGCCCGTTGCCAGCGGCTATAATGGCAAGCCTGATCGCATGAGGTGACCCGATGCCACGGCACGCGAGCTACGTTCCCCACGGTGTGATTCCGGCGGTGCTGCTGCCGTTCGACAACGATCTGTCGATCGACGAAGCGAGCTTCCGCAAGCACCTGTGCGACGTGGCCGCGGTGCAAGGCCTGTCGGCCATCACCATCAACGCGCATTCGACCGAAGTGGCCTCCTGCAGCTTCGACGAGCAGAAGCGTGTGCTCGACATCGCCCAGGACGAGATCGGCGGCAAGATGCCGATCGTCAACGGCGTGTGGGCCGACGGCAGCCTGGAGGCGGCGCGCATCGCCCGCATGGCGACGCAAGGCGGCGCTTCGGCGCTGCTGGTGTTTCCGCCGGCGCCGTTCACGCTCGGCCAGTCGCCGGCGATGGCGCTGGCGCATTTCAAGCGCATCGCCGACGCTACCGACCTGCCGCTGATCGTGTTCCAGTATCCGCTCGCCAGCGGCCAGGGCTATCCCAAGGAGACGCTGTTGCAATTGTGCGAGGCGGTGCCGTCGATCCGCGCCATCAAGGACTGGATCGGCAACGTGCCGCATCATGAATGGCACATCCGTACGCTGCAAAACCTGCCGCGGCCGGTGAACGTTCTGACAACTCATAGCTCGTGGCTATTCTCGTCGCTGGTGCTGGGGCCGAACGGTCTCTTGTCCGGCTCGGGCAGCGTCATCGCCGATTTGCAGGCGCAACTGCTCCACGCCGTGCAGGCCAATGATCTGGCCGAGGCCAAGCGGCTGAACGCGCGCATCGAGCCGATGGCGCGCGTGTTCTACGCCGATCCCTTTGTCGACATGCACAACCGCATGAAGGAAGCGTTGGTGCTGCTAGGCCGACTGCCGCGCGCGGTGGTGCGCCCGCCGCTGGTCAAGATCGAGCGCGCGGAGATTGCGCGCATCCGTCAGGCGCTGATCGAAGCGGGGCTGCTCGATAAGAATGCAAGGGATGCGGCCTAACCGTCATTCCGGGGCGCGCCGAAGGCGCGAACCCGGAATCCAGAGACGCAGGCATAGCGCGTGGCTCTGGATTCCGGGTCCGACCCTTCGGGTCGTCCCGGAATGACAAATCACATAATCGCAAACTCGGTATTCTTCTGGTCCGTCACCAGCATGCTGCCGGGATAATGCGTGATGCAGAACTCCGGCTTCACCGTCGCGATCACCGATTGCGGCGTCACCCCGCAGGCCCAGAACACCGGCAGTTCGTCGCCGCGCACCTCGACCGCATCGCCGTAGTCCGGCTTCATCACATCCTCGATGCCGATCAGCCCCGGCTTGCCGATATGCACCGGCGCGCCGTGCACCGCCGGAAAGCGCGTGGTGATTTGCACGGCGCGGATGGCATCGGCCGGCCTGAGCGGCCGCATCGATACCACCATCGGCCCGTGGAACGGGCCGGCCTCTTTCGTGGCGATCGAGGTGCGGTACATCGGCACGTTGCAGCCGCGCGCAATGTGGCGCAGCTCGATGCCCTCCGCCATCAGCGCTTCCTCGAACGAAAACGAGCAGCCGATGACGAAGCTCACCAGATCATCGCGCCAGAATTCGCGGATATCCTCCGGCTCGGCCACCAGCTCGCCGTTTCGCCAGACGCGATAGCGCGGCAGATCGGTGCTGATATCGAGATCGGTAGCGAGTTCCGGCACGCGCCAGTCGCCCGGCGCCGAGGTTCCGATCAGCGGACACGGCTCCGGATTGAGCCGGCAGAATTGCAGGAAGTCGGCCGCCAGCGCATTAGGCAGAATAGCGAGATTGCCCTGCACGAAGCCGGGGGCGAGCCCCGCGGTCGGGCCGCGATGCGATCTAGCGCGGATCGTCAGCCGTGCCGCATGGCCGCTGCCGGGCGCGCCGGTGTCGTTGCGACGCATGGGGGTGACGGCCATCGATCCCGCTCCGTTGCAAGCCAAAAGACGAAACGCGACCCACATCCTACCATCGTCCCTACGTCCGAAATAGCGGTTGAAACTTGGGCTCGGATCGCGTTTGCTTGAGCATCCAGAATACCAAGAGCCCGCCAAGGGCCGGTAGGGGAGAAACTGGCAATGCTGCCTCGTGCCGCCACGGTTGGGCGTGCGGTAACAGGGCTTGTGGACGTGGCTTTCGCCGGGTGGGACGCCGGCGCAGGCGCGCGCATGCCTATGCTCCCGATTCACACAAATCGCCGCTTGCAGTCACGCCGACGGCGGGACCGCGGGCGTGCGCGTCGTCGACAAGGAACATGCTGAAAAAAGGGAGGACGTTGCTATGACTGAAAAGTGGAAAGACGAGGAGTGGGCGCAAGACATCTGGTACAGCGGCAAGGTGACGCGCCGTAAGGTGGTCGGCTGGGGCGGCGGCGCCATCGGCGCACTGATGCTGGTGCCGGCGCCGTGGCAGGCCGCCTTCGGCCAGGCCAAGGCCTACAAGGTCGGCACCGAGCAGCCGCTGTCGGGCGCCGGCGCTGCCGGCGGTAAGACCGCGCTGGTTGGCCTGCAAATGGCGATCGACCGCATCAACAAGTCCGGTGGCATCAACGGCCGGCCGGTCGAGATCGTGGTGGCGGACGATGAGTCCAAGCCCGACGTCGGCCGCCGCAAGGTCGAAAAGCTGTTGGTCGAGGACAAGGTCGATGCCCACGTGGGCGGCTTCCTCTCCAATATCTGCCTCGCCTGCATGCCGGTGTTCGAGGAAAGCAAGGTCCTCAACATGATCAGCGTGTGCCTCGACACCACGCTCACCACCACCAAGTGCAATCGTTACACTTTTCGCCCGTTCGACTACGCCCCGGCACAAGCGGTGGCGTTCGCGCCCTATCTCGTCAACAAACTGGGCAAGAAGTGGCACATCGCCTTTGCCGACTACTCCTGGGGCCAGTCGACGCGCGACGCTTACGCCGAGCAGATCAAGAAGGCTGGCGGCGAGATCGTGGGCACCACCGGCATTCCGCTCGGCACCGCCGACATGACGCCATTCCTGTCCAAGATCACGGGCAATTTCGACGGCTTCTTCGGCATCTTCTTCGGCAAGGACGGAGTGACCATCGGCAACCAGGCCTTCGACCTCGGCCTCACCAAGAAATACAAGTGGGCCGGCGACGGCGCGATCGCGGAATCGACCAACCTTCCGGCGCTCGGCAACAAGATCGAAGGCTTCTACGGCATCAATCGCTACATTCCTGTGTTCGATGCGCCGCTCAATACGCCGCACCACAAGAAGTTCTTCGACGACGCCAAGGTCCGGCTCAAGCAGATCGATCCGAGCGGCCCGGACCCGGATCGCTACGTGCAGTCGAACTACGAGGCGATGAACGCGCTCAGGATCGGCATGGAGAAGTCGA
>JACQDO010000417.1 GCA_016201085.1 Hyphomicrobiales bacterium
ACAAAGAAGGCCCCGCAACGCGGGGCAAGGGTTACGGCGTTCCCGGCGCCGCCAAGAATACGGGCGCTGGCGCTTGCGCGCTTTTTATCCCTCCCCTGCAAGGGGAGGGTGGCGAGTGCGGAGCGATAGCGAGCACGAGCCGGGTGAGGGGTCCGGACTTACGTGAGGCACTGACCCCTCACCCGCCCTCGCTTCGCTCGGGCACCCTCTCCCGCAAGGGGAGAGGGGAAGAGTGGATGTCGCCGCCGCAGCTACTCTATGCTTAATATCGCATAGCCTCGCGAATGTTCACGCGATAAGACATTCAGCTTCGCCGCCGGAAATTCTCCCACGCATGTCGCCCGCGACCCATCACCACATCCGCCCGCTCGATGCGCTCGCGACTTGTGTCGTGATCGCGCTGTGCCTGTCGTGGGGCTTCAACCAGGTCGCGGTGAAGCTGGCGATCCACGACATCCCGCCGATGATCCAGTCGTCGTTGCGCTCGGCCGCCGCCGCGCTGATCGTGACCGCCTGGTGCAAGGCACGCGGCATGCCGCTGCTGACGCGCGACGGCACGCTGGTGCCGGGGCTTGCCGCTGGCGCTTTGTTCGGCGTCGAATTCATGTGCATCTATCAGGGCCTGGTCTACACCACGGCGACGCGCGCGGTGCTGTTCATCTATCTGGCGCCGTTCTTCGTCGTGCTGGGCGCGCGCATTTTCCTGCCGGCCGACCGCTTCGGCGCGGCGCAATGGCTCGGCCTCGGCCTGTCGTTTGCCGGCATGATCGTCGCGTTCGGGCTGCCGACGCCGGCGCTCGATCCGCGCCAGGCCGTTGGCGACCTGATGATGGTGGGCGGCGCAGTATTCTGGGCGGCCACCACGCTGATCATCAAGGCGAGCGCGCTCAGCCGCATTTCATCCGAGAAAGTGATGCTCTATCAGCTGGTGGTATCGGCCCCGCTGCTGGCGCTGGCCGCGTGGCTCGCCGGCGAACGCATCGACGCGCTGCCGTCGGCGCTGGCGCTCGGCGCCTTCGCCTACCAGGCGGTCTGGGTGGTCAGCGTCACCTTCGTGGTCTGGTTCGCGCTGGTGGTGCGCTATTCCGCCAACCGGCTTTCGGCCTTCACCTTTCTCACGCCTTTGTTCGGCGTCGCCGCCGGCCATCTGGTGCTGGGCGAGCCGCTGACGCCGGCTTTCGCGGCGGCGGTGGCGCTGGTGGCGGGCGGCCTGGTACTGGTGAACCGGGCGCGTTGATCGCATATAATATCTCTGCCACCCCGATGGCTGGAGACCGGAATGCAAGCGCAGCAGCGTCATAAAACGATTGCGGTCGCCGTCGGCGGCGTCATGGTCGGCGGCGGGCATCCGATCGTGGTGCAGTCGATGACCAATACCGACACCGCCGACGTGGAGACGACCGCGCGGCAGGTGGCGGCGCTGGCGCGCGCCGGCTCGGAACTGGTACGCATCACGGTCGACCGCGACGAGGCCGCCGCCGCCGTGCCGCATATCCGCGACCGGCTGGCGCAGCTCGGCGTAGCGGTGCCGCTGGTCGGCGATTTCCATTACATCGGCCACAAGCTGCTCACCGATCATCCCGGCTGCGCCGAGGCGCTCGACAAATATCGTATCAATCCCGGCAATGTCGGCTTCCGCAACAAGCGCGACCTGCAATTCGCGCAGATCGTCGAGATGGCGCTCAAGCACGACAAGCCGGTGCGCATCGGCGTCAATTGGGGTTCGCTCGATCAGGAACTGCTCACGCGGCTGATGGACGAGAATTCCAAGACGGCCGAGCCGCGCGAGGCGCGCGCGGTCATGCACGAGGCCATGGTGCAGTCGGCACTGCTGTCGGCCGAACGCGCCGAGGAGATCGGCCTGCCGCATAACCGCATCATCCTGTCGGCCAAGGTGTCGGCCGTGCAGGACCTGATCGCGGTTTACACCGAGCTGGCGCGCCGCTCCGACTACGCGCTGCACTTAGGCCTCACCGAAGCCGGCATGGGCTCGAAAGGCATCGTCGCTTCCAGCGCCGCCATGGGCGTGCTGTTGCAGCAGGGCATCGGCGACACCGTGCGTATCTCGCTCACGCCCGAACCCGGCGGCGACCGCACGCGCGAGGTGCAGGTGGCACAGGAACTGCTGCAGACCATGGGGCTGCGCACCTTCGTGCCGCTGGTGGCGGCCTGTCCCGGCTGCGGCCGTACCACCTCGACCGTGTTTCAGGAACTGGCCGCCGACATCCAAAGCTTCATCCGCGACTCGATGCCGGGCTGGAAGACGCGCTATCCGGGCGTCGAGACGCTCAACGTCGCGGTGATGGGCTGCATCGTCAACGGGCCGGGCGAGAGCAAGCACGCCGACATCGGCATCTCGCTACCCGGCACCGGCGAGCAGCCGACCGCGCCGGTATTCATCGACGGCAAGAAGGCGGCGACGCTGCGCGGCCCGACGCTGACCGCCGATTTCAAGCAGATGGTGGTCGACTACATCGAGCGCCGCTTCGGCAACGGGCAAAAGGCGGCGGAGTGAAAGCCAAGCCGTTCATCGTCGGCTTCCTGGTCGTGGTCGCCGCCATCGCGGCGTTCTCGATCTATCTCAGCAGCATCGTCGACCGCACGGAGAAGACGATCGCCGCCGTGCTGTCGCCGGACAAGAAGATGAAGGCGGTCAAGCTGTCGCTTTCCGGCGGCGGCGGCCGCTCGCCGTTCTGCCTCGACAGCATATCGGTGATGCTGTCGGCCTATCCGGACGAATTCGCCGAGAGCCGCAAGGAATATGAAGTCTATTCGGCGCCCTGCGCCCGCTCCGCCAATGGCGAGCCATCGCCGAAGATCGAATGGCATACAGCCACGGCGCTGCAAATTACCTACGCGGCCGGCGTGATGAAAATGCTGAAGATGAAGGAGACGGACGTCACCAAATCCGTGCACGTGACGTTCGTGGCGCGGGAGTAGCGAGCGCGAGGCAATCGCGCTTCCCTCTCCCCTTGCGGGAGAGGGTGGCGAGTGCGGAGCGATAGCGAGCACGAGCCGGGTGAGGGGTCCGGACTCTGCGTTTGGCACTGACCCCTCACCTGCCCTCGCTCGGCTTCGCCTCCGCTCGGGCACCCTCTCCCGCAAGGGAGAGGGAAGTGAGTGTGCGATGTCGCCGCAAATAACTACATCTAACTACATCCACCCGCCGCCATCCTTGCCGCGATTGGCGACGCTCGCCTCCTCCAAGTCCAACTCATACTCGATGCGCCGGCGCGCTTCGTCGGTGATCTTGCCGTCGCGCAACAGTCGATAAATGAACTCGCGTTCCGCTGCGATCAACGCGGCCTTGATCCTGGCGGTTTGCCGCATGTGATCGAGACCCTCGGTCAAGTTCACCGGCAGTATCTGCACGCGGCTTTGATGGCGCGTGCGCAAGTGCGCGATCGCTTCCGCCGGCAGGCCGCAATTCTTGATGGCTTTCTTCAGCCGCTTCTCGACCTGCTTCAGCGCGGCCTGGCGCGCGCGCAGCTCGCGCTTGATCTCGTCATTGCGCTCCTTCTTGCCGGCGTGGTGCAGACCGAGCCAGCGCACCACCGCCGGCAGCATCAGGCCTTGCCCGACCAGCGTGATGACGATGACGCCGAAAGTGACGTATTGGATCAGCTCGCGGTGCGGAAACGGCGCGCCATTGGCGAGCGTGTAGGGAATCGCCAAGGCGGCGGCGAGCGAGACCACACCACGCACGCCGGTGAACGACAGCAGGAACGGATTTTGCCAGGGCGGCGCCGGATCGCGCTTGGCGAGTGATGGGCTGAGCCAGCGCGGAATGTAAGTGGCCGGAAACACCCAGATGAAGCGCGCCGCGATCGTGATCAGGGTCACCCAGGCCATCGCGATCAGCAGCTCGGGAATCGAGAACAGATGCGGCTCCTCGATCAGCGCGCGCGCCTGCAGGCCGGTGAGCAGGAACACCATGCCTTCGATCAGATAAACGGTCAGGTCCCAGAAGAAGATGCCCTGCAGCCGCGTGGCGGACGGGATCAGCCGCGGCCCGTTCCAGCTCACGTAAAGTCCGCAGGCGACGGTCGCCAGCACGCCGGAGCCGCCGAGATGCGCCGGAATCCAGTAGGCAAGATAGGGCGTCATCAGCGACAACGTGATCTCGACGCGCGGCTCGCGTGCCCATTGCCGTAGCCGCAGGCTGAGCCAGCCGACCGCGATGCCATAGACGATCTCGCCGACCACGATCAGCGCGAAGGTGCCGGAGGCTTGCGGCAGCGAGAAGCTGCCCGTGGTTACGGCAACGACGGCGAAGCGGTAGAGGATCAGCGCGGTGGCGTCGTTGGCCAGCCCTTCGCCTTCCAGCACCACCGTCAGCCGGCGCGGCAGTCCGAGCCGCCGCGCGATCGCCAGCGGCGCCACCACGTCGGGTGGCGCGATGATGGCGCCGAGCAGGAAGCCCACGGCCCAGTCGAAGCCCAGCAGATAATGTGCGGCCGCCGCCACCACACCGGTGGTGAACAGCACGCAGCCGAAGGCGAGCAGCGTGATCGGTCGCAGGTTGAAGCGGAATTCGCGCCAGCTCATGGCGACGCCGGCCGAATAGATCAGCGGCGGCAGGATCACCAGCAGCACCAGTTCGGGCGCCAGCCGCACCTGCGGCAGGCCCGGCACCAGCGCCATGCCGATGCCGGCGACGACCAGCAGGATGGAGGGCGCGACGTTGAGCCGCTTGGCGGCGATCGCGACCGCCGCCAGCACCGCCAGCATGAACAGGATGGTCTGCGCGATCGCGGTCATCGAGTCGACAACCTCAACCCGTCATCCTGAGGTGGCTTCGCGAAGCGAAGCCCTCGAAGGATGAACGGCCAAATTCGGATAAGCCTTGGCCGTCGCCCTTCGAGGCTCGCCGCTGCGCGGCTCGCACCTCAGGGTGACGGAGCAACTAACGAGCCAGTACCGAGCCAAAACCATCATGCGCCTAAATCGCACTGGCCGCGATGTTCACGGTGAGCGCCAGCAGCGCGGCGTTGAACAAAAACGAGACGATGCCGTGCGCCGCCACCGTGCGGCGGATCGGCTTGGATGCCACCGCCACGTCGGACACCTGCGAGGTCATGCCGATCACGAAGGAGAAATAGACGAAATCCAGATAATCCGGCGCGTCGTCGTTGGGAAACGCCAGGCCGCTCTTCTTGGCGCCCTTCTCGCCGTAATATTCATGCGCGTAATGGAACGCGAAGATGGTGTGAATGAACGCCCACGACAGCAGAATGGTGAGCGTGGCCAG
>JACQDO010000418.1 GCA_016201085.1 Hyphomicrobiales bacterium
GTTCTTCTGCCCCTCATCCAGGCTCTTGTAGAGCGGGCCGGCCGCCTCGGCGAGTTTCTTCAGCGCGGCGCCCCGCTGCGTCATCGCGTCGGCGCGCAGAGTGAGCCGTTCGACCGCATCCTTCGGCCGATCGGTGCTGGCGCGCGCGGCGAAGCGCTCGGAGCGCTGCTTGGCGAAATCGCGCAGCGCGCTTTCCAGCGCCGGCCAATTCTTCTCCTGCTCGGCCGTCAATTTCAACCCGGCGTGCAGCGCCGCGATGCGAGCGTCACCTAACGCGCTGATATCTTCCGCGCTCGGGTGCCAGCGCTGCGTGCGATCGGGTCCACCCGGACCCTGCTGCGCATAGACCAGCGAGCTGCCGGCGATCGCCAACGCAGCCGTGCCGGCGAGAACAGTCTTCCACATGGCATTCCTCCAATGGCAAATCCATTGGCTGTAATAGAGGAATGCCGCGCTGCCTTAGCAAGTTAAAGTTTGGATAGAGATTAACTCAACGCAATGATGATGTATGACCGTTCATTAACGAATCTTTTGCGCTTACAGCATGCCAAGAACGCGCGGCAGCCACAGCGACATTTCCGGCACATAGGTCACCACCGCCAGGAAACACACCATGGTGAGCAGCCATGGCCACACCGCGATGGTGAGCTCGGTGATGCCCATCCTGGCGATGCCTGAGGCAACATAGAGATTGAGTCCGACCGGCGGGTGGCACATGCCGACTTCCATGTTCACCGTCATCAGAATGCCGAGATGGATCGGATTGACGCCCAAGCCAACCGCGACCGGGAACAGAATAGGCGCGGTGATCAGCACGATCGACGACGGCTCCATCACGTTGCCGGCCACCAGCAGCAGGACGTTGACGAACAGAAGGAAGCCAACTTGCCCGATGCCCGAGCTGGTGGCCCAGGCGGTGATCGACTGCGGAATCTGCTCGCTGGTCATCAGGAAGGAGAACAGCACCGCGTTGGTGATGATGTAGAGAATCATCGCGCTCATATTGGCGGACGACAGCAGCACCTTCGGGATGTCCGACCACCCCAGATCGCGATAAACAAACACCGCCACAACGAAAGCATAGACCGCGCTGACGGCCGCGGCTTCGGTCGGCGTGAACAGCCCGGCATAGATGCCGCCCAGCACGATTACGATCAGCAGCAGGCCCCAGATCGACTTGCGGAAAGCCGTAAAGGCTTCCAGCCATGTCGCCTTCTTCATACGCGGATAGTCGCCCTTCCAGGCGCGATAGAAAGTCGTCATGCCGAGCAGGAAGGCGAGCATCAGGCCGGGAATGACGCCGGCCATGAACAATTGCGCCACCGAAGCAGACAGCACGCGCTTGCCTTCCGGATCGATCGCCACGCTGCCGCCGGTCGCCACGGCGTAAAGCACCATGACGATCGAAGGCGGAATCAGGATGCCGAGCGCGCCCGAAGTGGCGATAACGCCGGCGCCGAACCGTTTCGGATAACCGGCCTGCACCATTGCCGGCAGCAGGATCGAGCCGATGGCGACCACGGTGGCCGGCGAGGAACCTGAAATGGCGGCAAACAGCGCGCAGGCCATCACCGCCGCGAGCCCCAAACCGCCATACCAGTGGCCGACCATGGTGGTGGCAAAGCGGATCATGCGGCGGGCGACGCCGCCATGGGTGAGGAAATTGCCGGCCAGGATGAAGAACGGGATCGCCATGATCTCGAAGCTCTCGATCCCGGTAAACAGCTTGAGCGCCACCGCTTCGATCGGCACCGTTGTCATCACGTACAGGAAGCTGAGCACGGTGAGGCCGAGCGCGATCGAGATCGGCATGCCGGTCAGCATCAGCGCGATCAGCAGCCCGAAAATAATTGCGCTGTTCATCGCGTGCCACCGTTGCTGGCGAGTTCTTCCGCGGCCAGGTCCTGGGCGGCGTGCGCGCTTTCCACCACGCCCTCGACGTGGCCGGGGTCATGATGCGGCAACTGGCCGGTGTGGAAAAACGTCCAGGCCACCTGCAGGAAGCGGAAACACATCAGGTAGGAGCCGAGCGGTACGCACAGGAAGATGATCCAGCGCGGCATCTCCAGATCGGGCGACACCTGGTCGGTGGGATAAAGCTCGATGATGAACTTGGCGCCCATGGTGCCGACGGTGAAGGTGAAAAACGCGCCGGCCAACAGTCCGAACATGATGACTTTACGCTGGATCTTCGGCTGCAGCATATTGACGATGACGTCGACACCGACATGGATGCCGGTGCGCACGCCATAGGCGGCGCCAAACTTGGCCATCCAAACGAACATGTAGATGCACAGTTCCTGCGCCCAGGTCAGGTTGAAGTCGTAAAAGTAAGGATAAAGAAACGGCACGCCGATCGCGTAGCGCTGCACCACGGCCACAAAGATCAGCAGCGTCGCGGCGCCGATCAGGCACGCGATGATGATCTCTTCCAAACGATCGAGTATGCGAAGAAACACAATTCCCCTCATGCGCTTGAGACGTTGCCGTCCCAGCCGCGGAAGATTCCCGATTTACAGAAAAGCAGCCCCACCTGCCGCTCACGTCGCCACGACGTTGGAATCCCCAGCCCGGATGTAGCAACGAGCCCCGGCATCGACGCCGGGGCCCGCCATGATTTCGTCAGTTGGTCACGCCCTGCGCCGTTTTGCGCACGTCGTCGATCAACTGCTTGCCGACGCGGCTGGCCATGTCGTTGTAGAGCGGCTCCATGGCCTTCTGCATCGCGGCCATTTCGGCCGGCGTCGGAACGATGAACGTGGTCTTGCCGTTCTTCTTCATGTCGGCGAGCGCTTCGTCGTTCTCCTGCGCGGAGGTCTTGTTGGCGAATGCGGTCGATTCATCCATCGCCTTCGTGAGTTGGCCACGGATGTCGGCCGGCAGGCCTTCCCAGAATTTCTTGTTCACGACCACCACGTAGCCGATATAGCCGTGATTGGTCAGGGTCGTGAACTTCTGCACTTCGTCCATCTTCTGGGTGTACATGTTCGACGGCGTGTTTTCCTGGCCGTCGACCACGCCGGTTTGCAGCGCCTGATAGACTTCGGAGAACGCCATCACCTGCGGGGTCGCCCCGAGCAGGCGGAACTGCGCTTCCAGCACCTTCGAGGACTGGATGCGGAACTTCAGGCCCTTGTAGTCCGCCGGCACATGCAGCGGCTTGTTGGCGCTCATCTGTTTGAAGCCGTTGTCCCAATAAGCGAGGCCGACCATGCCCTTGGAGTCGAGCAGCGTCAGCATCTTCTTGCCGATCGGACCTTCGGTGACCTTGCGCAGCGAGGCCAGGTTCGGCAGCAGGAACGGCAGGTCGAACACCTCGAAGTCCTTGATGCCGATCGGGCCGAACTTGGAGTTTGAAGGCGCCAACATCTGCACGGCGCCAAGCTGCAAGGCCTCGAGCTCTTCCTTGTCCTTGTACAGCGTCGAGTTGTGGTAGACTTCAACCTTGACCTTGCCGTTGGTGTACTTCTCGGCAAGCACCTTGAAATGTTCGGCGCCCTTGCCCTTCGGCGTGTTGGGCGCCACCACGTGACTGAATTTCAGGACGATTGGGGCTTGGGCCGAGGCGATGCCGGGCGCCGCGATCAGCGCAGCCGCTGCCACCGCAAGAAGCAATTTCCGCATTGGGGTCCTCCACATATCTATTGATGACCTCAAACACGTTGGCGTGAGGTCGTTTTTGACTTAGGTCAACCGCCGACTAGAGTCGCATTTATTCGAATTTCCGGCAAGCCAACATTGCAAGTTGTAGGCGCAGTTTCGCGGCCGTCAAATGCATTGCCGCGGCGTCATGACGCGCCATTATTGCTCAATATCGACGGAACCGGGGGACACCAATGCCATTGCCGCGCCCTTGATGGGCGCGCCGAAGGTCAGAGGCAAAAGACCGGGAAATACGAGGTTATTTCAACGCCGCCACAACCACCGCGCCCAAGCCCATTTCCTGGGCAAGCCCGCTCGCCGCCCGTTTCTGCTGTTCGTCAAGCGCCGCGATCAACGGCCGCGCGGCCACCGCCAGCCGTTCGACGGCCGCGCTGTTGAGCACGATCGAGACCACCCGATGACTCATCCGCCGCACGAAGCCGGCCGGCTCGGTTTGAGCCTGCTGCTGACGGACGATCGCGTGGAGCGCCGCTTCGACCGGCGCCCACAACGGCTGCTGCTGTGGCGTCAGCCGCAGCACGTTGCGGATGCGGCCGACATCGATCGACGCCGTCATCCGCGATTGTTCCGCCGACACATTATGGAGTTCATTGGCGTCCGCCGCCGTCATTGCCGACGGCAAACCGAGCGTCGCGAACGCGAAGGCACACGCGCAGACCATCATCTTCATTCCGTTGAGTTCCCCGATGTTCAGTGGGTTGCCGCGGAGGCCTAACGTTCAATTTCGCCGCTGGCACGAATAAATTGCGGACAAAATGTGATTTCTGGGTTCCATGCGGAACCAAATAACAAGATGGAAAATGCCGCGCCTCTTGCGAAGCGCGACATTTAAATTTTTAACGATGCAACGACGCGTCAGCCGACGTCGGTCGAGTGAATCCGGTTCTCGACGCCCGGCATCCGGTTGCGCTTGCTGGTGAGTTTGTTGAGCGCGCCGAGATAGGCCTTGGCCGAGGCCACCAGCGTATCGGGATCGGCACCCTTGGCGGTGTAGGAGCGTCCGTCCTCCGATAGCCGCACCGACACTTCCGCCTGCGCGTCGGTGCCTTCGGTCACCGCATGCACCTGATAGAGCTCGAGCTTGGCCTGGTGCGGCACCAGTGCATGAATCGCGTTGAAGATGGCGTCGACCGGGCCGTTGCCGGTCGACTGCGTGGTGACGTGCTTGCCCTCGATGTCGAGGGTGAGCGTGGCCGACTGCGGCCCCATGGTGCCGGCGATCACCGTCAAGGAGATGATCTTGATGCGGTCGTGCGCGGTGGCGATCTCTTCGTCCACCAGCGCCTCGATGTCCTCGTCGTAGACCTGTTTCTTCTTGTCGGCCAGCGCCTTGAAACGCACGAAGGCGTCCTCGAGCTGGTTGCTGGCCAATTCGTAGCCGAGCTCCTCGAGCTTGTGCACAAAGGCATGACGGCCGGAGTGCTTGCCCATGACCAGCGAGGTCTGTTTCACGCCGACCGATTCCGGCGTCATGATCTCGTAGGTCTGCGCGTTCTTGAGCATGCCGTCCTGGTGGATGCCGCTCTCGTGCGCGAAGGCGTTACGCCCGACGATGGCCTTGTTGTACTGCACCGGGAACGAGGTCACCGCCGCGACCAGCTTCGAGGCGCGCGTGAGCATGGTGGCGTCGATGCCGGTATAGAACGGCAACACGTCGTTGCGCGTCCTGATCGCCATCACGATCTCTTCCAGCGCGGCGTTGCCGGCGCGCTCGCCGATGCCGTTGACGGTGCATTCGATCTGGCGGGCGCCCGCCTTCACGCCGGCGAGCGAATTGGCCACCGCCATACCGAGGTCGTTATGGCAATGCGTGGAGAAGCGCGCCAAGTCGGAATTCGGCACGCTCTCGTAGACCTCGTGCGGCTCCTTCGCCAGCTTGTACTTCATGTGCACCGGCGAGGTGGAGATGAAGGTGTGGATGCGGTTGCGCTTGGCCGGGCGGATGGCTTCGGCGCAACGATCGATGTCCTTGGGCGAAGCGCGCGACAGCCCGCAGATCACCGAATTCTTGGCGCGCTTGGCGATCTCGTTGACGGCGGCGAAGTCGCCTTCCGAGGCAATCGGAAAGCCGGCCTCGATGATGTCGACGCCCATGGCGTCGAGCAGCTCGGCCACTTCGAGCTTCTCTTCATGCGTCATGGTGGCGCCGGGACACTGCTCGCCGTCGCGCAAGGTGGTGTCGAAGATAACGACGCGGTCCTTCTCGGACGGGGTCGGGGTGGTCATGGGATTATTCCTTCTCGTCGAATGCGCCATTCAAAGGCGCTCTATGGGGTGCTGTTTCTGCCGTCATCCCCCGAGTGCCCAGGCGCTTGAAGCCCAGCCGGCCCTCAGGGGCGGATAAGGAGAAGGAGCGCGCCCAGAATGAGGGAGGCAGCGGCGCCGGCCTTGCCGGCCGTCCGCTCGATCGCGCAGATGGTCTGCCGCGTCGACATCGCCTCAATCGTCCCTCACGTTCGACGGCTAAGGTCGCGGAACAAGGTAAATCCCGCGTTAACCGCGCATTGGCTGGCGCGCTTGTAGCGGAAGCGGCCGGCGCATGGCAAGCGATACCGCCAGTTAGGTCAGCATTGCTGTCTTTCGCCGCCCGCGCGCTCATAGTGTTCATCCGGTCGCGCTCCTTCGTTCTCGCGGCGCGCGATTGCGCCCGAGGTTTCTTCCTTTTGCCCTCCCTCGAAAGGGAGGGGGACGGCGCGCCTACACGGCGCGACCAGTCATTAGGGGCGCCTTTCGGCGCACCGTCCTCGGCGTTTTCCTTACGGCGCCGGACCGCGCTTTCGGGCGAGCAACCGGGCCCCACCCGTCAGCGAGCTCCTCGCGGGGGGTCATAGTGCCCCCAGGCGGAGCCCGGCGCCGCCCGAGCGCGTGAGCCTGCTCGCTCACGCCCGCGGGCGCCGGCCCGTTCCCCACGAGCCGGCGCAACCGGTTCGCGTCCCTCACAGGGAACGGGCATGCGGAATATAAGTCTAGCGCAGGGGGTGAGGATAACTTTTTTTCAGCGTTGAAAAGACAAAGGTTTTTATGCGCGAGTGAGGATAAGTTTTGTGACACTTTGGCAGTCGGCCCATTCATCGGGCCACGACCGTCATCTCTCCTCCTTCAACGCCCGCTCCACCTTTTTCAATTCGTTGAGCGCCTTGCCTTTGACCTTGGGAAATTCGAGGTCGAGCGCCTCCAGTTCGCGCACCAGCGCGCCCGCCACCGCCAGCCGCGTGAACCATTTGCGGTCGGCCGGCACCACGAACCAGGGCGCTTCAGGGGTACTGGTCTGCCGGATCATGTCCTCGTAGGCGGCCATGTATTTGTCCCACAGCTTGCGCTCGGCCACGTCGTCCATCGAGAACTTCCAGCGCTTGGCCGGCTGCTCGATGCGGTCGAGGAAGCGCTTGCGCTGTTCCTCGCGCGAAACATTGAGGAAGAACTTGAGGATGCGCGTGCCGTTGCGGGCGAGGTGGCGCTCGAAAGCGCGGATGTCGTCGAAGCGCTTCCGCCAGATATCCTTGCCGAGGCAGTCCGGCGGCAGCTGCTGCCGCGCCAGATATTCGGCATGCACGCGCACGGTCAGCACTTCCTCGTAATGCGAGCGGTTGAAGATGCCGATGCGGCCGCGCGCCGGCAGCCGCGCTCCAATGCGCCAGAGGAAGTCGTGCGACAACTCCTCCGCGCTCGGCTGCTTGAACGAATGCACCTCGACCCCTTGCGGATTGAGGCCGCTCATCACGTGCTTGATCAGGCTGTCCTTGCCGGCGGCGTCCATGGCCTGCAGCACAATCAGCACCGACCGGCGGTCGCTGGCATAGAGCCGCTCCTGCAATTCGCCGAGCCGCGCGATGCCTTCGGCCAGCATGTCCTTGGCCTCGCGCTTGTCGATGCTCAGGCCGTTGCATGCGGCCGGATCGTGCGCCGACAGCCGGAATGTCTGCGGTTTATCGATGCGAAAGCGCTTGGCGATACTGGCGAGCGACATGATGCGTCTCCTGCCGCAAGACTATCCGCCGGCGAAGCGCCGCGCCAGGAAGGCGGTGACGAAGCGCCGCATCTTCGGGTCGAAATCGCGCGCGCCGCGCACGATGCGGATGTCGCTGAGTTCGGGGGTTCTTTCGCTCTTGAGATAATCGAGCATGCGAGCCCGCAAGGCCTCGGCATTCTGGCGCGAGCGCAGCACCTTGATTTGGGCGATCAGCGCGCCGTCGACGACCGTGGTCCAGCCCGGTTCGGCAATGAATTCCGCCTGATCGAGTCCGGTCTCCTCCTTCAGCTCGCGCCGAACGCTGCCATCGAGATCGACGCGTCCGTCCACAAGATCGTCGGTGTCGGGCGTACCGCAAGGAAAATAGATATGACCGGCATTGAGCGTATGCGCGCCCATGACGCCCAACAGAAATGCGCCATCGGCGGCAAGAATCGCCGCCGCACCAAAGCAATCGTGGATGGCCGCCGGCGGCGTGCCCCAATGTTGCCAGGCCGCGAAACTGGCATAGTCGGTTTCCAGATACTGTCCGCGAAACACACCGTCGACGATCGCCTGGCGATACAGCATCAGCACGCGGCCGTTCCACAGCGCCGGGTTCTTTTCGCACAGCGCGGCGAAACAGGCATCGATCTCGGCGCGCCGCTCGACCGCAAAGGCCCAGGGCTTCGGCACGAAGGAGAGCTCCAACCGGTCGACGCGATAGATCGTTGGCTCGCGATTCATAGGAGTTCCGCTTCGAACACCCGGCTCGGCCTGACGATCTCGTCCTGCGCCGCCACCAGCTGGATTTCGCGCACGCCCATGTTCGCGGTCCTAGCTAACACGCCGAAGATGGCGGAAGCCGAGCGCGCCAGCGCCTCGTCGACGCGGCCGTCGCCCAGATAATGCGCGAAGAACAGCGCGGCGATGGCGTCGCCCGCCCCGTTCACCATGAGCGGCAGCTTCGGCGTGCGCAGGCGGAAGCAGCCGGTCTCGTCCGAGGCTATCAGATCGATCGAGTCGGCCGGCGTTTCCGCCGTGTGCAGCGAGGTGACCAGCACCGCGCGCGGCCCGAGATCGTGCAGCGCTTTGACCGCGTCGCGCGCCTCGGCAAGCGTCGTGCTGGCGCGGCCGGACAGGTAATCCAGCTCGAACTGGTTGGGCGTGACTACGTCGGCGGCCGGCACCGCTTTGTCGCGCAGGAATTCCGGCAGCCCGGCGCGCACGAATACGCCGCGGCCGACGTCGCCAATCACCGGATCGCAGCAGTAGCGCGCGGCCGGGTTGGCCTGCTTGACCGCCGCCACGGCGTCGAGGATGGCGTCGCCGACATCGGCGCCGCCCATGTAGCCGGACAGCACGCCGTCGCATTCGCTCAAAATGCCGCGCCGGGCGATGCCGGCGATAAGCTCGCGGATCAGCGCGGCGCCGAACGCCTGCCCGCGCCAGTCGCCGTAGCCGGTGTGGTTGGAGAACTGCACGGTGTGGATCGGCCACACCTCGACGCCCAGGCGCTGCAGCGGAAACACCGCGGCCGAGTTGCCGACGTGGCCGTAGGCGACGTGCGACTGGATGGAGAGCAGGTTCATGCGCCATCGCCATAGCGCAGAATGCCCAGCGATGGAATTCGGCCGCTTGGGCTTCGGCTCAGCCGGCCAGCCCCCCGGCCTTCTTCACCGTGTAATCGTGCATCAAGTCCCACGGGTGCGCGCTGGCGGTGAACAAATCCATGGCGGGCTTGAACAGCGCCGGATCGTCGAGGCTCGCCGCATGAAAGCCGATGAGGTTGGGCACCGCGTCAAGCTTCACGCTCAGCGGACTGCCGCAGTCCGGACAAAAGCCGCGTTCGATTGGCTTGCCGCTGCCGCCGACGACTTTGTGATAGCGGGGCTCGCCCTTGAGCGCGACCGCCGCCTTCGCAAACAGGACGAAGGCGGCATAGGCGCTGCCGGTCGCACGCTGGCAATCGCGGCAATGACAATTGAGCATCACCGAGGGTTCGCCCTCGCAGGTGTAACGAATGGCGCCGCAGGCGCACCCGCCCGACCACCGGGCCATTGCCGTCGCCTCGACTCACATCCCCTTGCCGGCCGCGTCGACGTATTTGTTGGTGTAGGTCTTCGACAGGTCGATATTGGCCTTGGCCACGTCGGGCGAGGACTGCGCGAACACCGCCAGCACCGCCGCGGCGCCCTTGGGGTCCATGCGGCCGGTCTGCGAATACATCGGCAGCGTATTCTTGAGCGCGGCGACGTAGAGCGCCTTGTCCTTGCCGACCAAGGCCGGCGGCATCTTGTCGGCGATCTCCTCGGCGGTGTGCGAATGGATCCATTTCAGCGTGGCGATGATGGCATTGGTCATGCCCTGCACTTCCTTCTCGTGCGCGGCGATCCAGTCGGCCTTGGTGTAGAGCGCGCCGCCGGGATATTCGCCGCCGAACACGGCCAGCGTATCCTTCTGCGAGCGGGTATCGCTGAGGATCTTGAGGTCCTTGTCCTTGCCTTGCAGCACGGTGACCGCCGGATCGAGCATGATGGCGGCGTCGATGGTGCCCTGCTCCATGGCGGCGATCGCGGTGGCCCCTAAGCCTACGCCGATGACGCCGACCGAATTCGGATCGACGCCGTTCTTGCTCAGCGTGTATTTGAGAAAGAAGTCGGTGGAGGAGCCGGGCGCCGAAACGCCGATCTTCTTGTCCTTGAGGTCCTTGATCGATTTGATCTCGGCCGCGTGCTTGGGCGAGACCACCAGCGCGAAACCGGGGAAGCGGTCATAGACCACGAAGGACTGCAAATGTTGGCCCTTGGCGGCGAGATTGACGCAATGGTCGAAATAGCCCGACACCACGTCGGCGCTGCCGCCCATCACCGCCTTGAGCGCATCGGAGCCGCCCTTGAACTCGACCACCTCGACATTGACGCCGGCCTTCTCGAACTCGCCGAGCTGCTTGGCCAGCATGGTCGGCAGATAGCACAGGCAGCTGGCGCCGCCGATGGCGAGCGTGACCTTGGCCTGCGCGAGCGCGAGGCCGGACGACAGCAGCAGCGCGGCAAGCGTCGCGGCAATCCGCGGGATGATGGTGGGCATGGCGTTCCTCCCTGTTGGCATTGGCTTTTGCACAGCCAGTTCGGCCGCAACGATAGGCCAACGCGGGCATGCTGCCTAGGGCCGGCTCTCGCCCGCCTGCGACCGCATATCGGCAGGGAGCCGAACGGCCTTGGCGTCGCGGCGTTACTTCGGCTCGGCCTTCTTCGGCTGCGCCGACGAGTGGTGATGCGAGATCAGCCAGCGTCGCAGGTCCTGCTTATAGGTGTAGACGTAGGTGTAGCGGGCCGGCTTGTCCACGCGCCCGGGCCCCTCGTTCACCGTGAAGGTATAGAGCCCAGCGACAACGCCCATGTTGCAGTTGGCGGGAATAATGGCGCGGGTGTCGATGCGTCCGACCGGATGCTGCTCGAGGAAATGGACGAAGTACCCGCGGATCTGGCTGCTGCCGATCAGCGGTCCGTTCTCGAACGTCGGCAGCAGGACCGCGTCCGGCGTGTAAGTCCGCACCACCGCGTCGGGGTTCTGTTGCAGCGTTTTGTTCCATTCCTCGAACAGCGCCTTGGCCACCGCTTCCGTCATTTGCTGGCATCTGACCGCCTTCGGCGCCCTCGACCATGCCTCTGGCGCATTGGCCAAGACGGCAACAAAGGCAACGGCGGCGATGGCATAACCGCGCACGTACATTCGAGCAGAGTGTTTCATGGCAACGGTCCTCCCTGGCCGAGTAGCCAATTGGCCGACCGGCTTGCTGCCGGCGACGGCTAGGTCTGAGGATACCGTGATTTAAAAACCGCTACAACCGATGCGAGTGTGCCGGCCGACCGCTCGCTCACGGCCTCGCCTCGCCCACCTCCGGCCGCCAGACCAACAGCCGCTTCTCGATCAGGCTGACGATAGTGTCGATCGCGATCACGAAGGCGGCCAGCACGAACATGCCGGCGAACACGCCGGCGACGTCGAACACGCCCTCCGCCTGCTGAATCAGGTAGCCGAGGCCCGCCGCCGAGCCGAGATACTCACCCACCACCGCGCCCACCACGGCGAAGCCGACCGAGGTGTGCAGCGAGGAGAACATCCAGCTAAGCGCCGACGGCCAATAGACGTGGCGCATCAACTGGCGCTCGCTCATGCCCAGCATGCGCGCATTGGCGAGCACGGTGGGCGAGACTTCCTTGACGCCCTGATAGACGTTGAAGAATACGATGAAGAACACCAGCGTGACGCCGAGCGCCACCTTCGACCAGATGCCCAAGCCCAGCCACAGCGTGAAGATCGGCGCCAGCACCACGCGCGGCAGCGCGTTGACCATCTTGACGTAAGGATCGAACACCGCGGCGGTGCGCGGCTGGCGCGCGAACCAGAAACCTACCAACACGCCGCCGATCGAGCCGAGCACGAAAGCGAGGATCGATTCGATCAGCGTCACCCACAGATGCTTCCAGATCACGCCACCGGCGAACCAGTCGATGACTTGCGCCGCGACATCGACCGGATTGGAGAAGAAAAACGGCGGCAGCAGGATGCGGCCGAACACCGGATAGCTGCTGAGCGCGTACCAAAGCGCGATCGACACGACGGCGACCAGGATTTGCAAGACGATGAGATTGAATCGCCTCATCATGGCATCCCCTCTTCCCCTCTCCCCTTGTGGGAGAGGGTGCGCGAGTGGAGGCGAAGCCAAACGAGCGCGGGTGAGGGATCGGTGATTGACGCAAAAATTGACCCCTCTCCCGGATCGCGCTCGGATTCCCTCCGCGCGATCCGCCCTCGCCCACAAGGGGAGAGGGGAAGCGTACCTATTGCAGCCCATGCGACCATCATCACGCCCCCTCCGTCTGCGCGTAGCCCTTAATCACCTCGGCCTTGAGCATGTGCCAGATGTCGCGGTGTAGATCGTGGAAGGCAGGATCGAGCTTCACTTCCGAAATATCGCGCGGGCGCGCCAGTGGCACCTTCCAGTCGCCGATCACGCGCGCCGCCGGTCCCGCCGACATAATGACGACGCGGTCGCTGAGCGCAATCGCCTCCTCCAGGTCGTGGGTGACGAACAGCACCGCCTTGCGGTCGGCGTTCCACAAATCGAGCAGCAGGTTGCCCATGATCTGCCGGGTCTGCGCGTCGAGCGGGCCAAACGGCTCGTCCATCAGCAGGATCTTGGGATCGCGGATCAACACCTGCGCCAGCCCGACGCGCTTGCGCTGGCCGCCGGACAGCATGTGCGGATAGCGGTCGCCGAAGCTACCCAAGCCCACGCGCGTCAGCCACTGTTGCGCCCGCGCGCGCGCCTCAGCCTGCGGCGTGCCCGCGGTCTCCAGCCCGATGGCGACATTCTCCAGCGCGGTCTTCCAGGGAAACAGCGCGTCGGCCTGGAACAGGTAGCCGGCCTGGCGGTTGAGCGCGGTGAGCGGCGCTCCGAAAATATCGACGCGGCCGGCGGCCGGCGCCAGCAACCCTGCGGCAATATTGAGCAGCGTGGATTTGCCGCAGCCGGTCGGCCCCACGATGGCGACGAATTCGCCGTCGGCGACAGTGAGCGTGGCGCGCTCGACCGCGGTATAGACGCCGCCGCCGGCGAGCCGGAACGCGACGTCGACGCCGGTCAGCGCCACTGCGGCCAAATCACTCATGCCGTTCCCCACTCCGGCGGGCAAATTAGAGGGAATTCGCGCTGACGGAAAGCTTGTCGCGGACGCGGCGCGGTGCGATGTAGCGCGCTGCCCGCCGCATCCGGGACACGAGCCTACCCTCATGCCATCATTGGCGCGATGAGTACCGATATCCGCCTCGCCGAAGCCCTGGCGCGGCTGCCGGATTATCTCGGCAGCCATGTGCTGGTGAGCCTGACCGCGCTGGCGCTCGGCTTAGGCGTCAGCCTGCCGCTCGCGATTCTCTCGCGCCACCGGCCATGGCTGCGCGGCGCCCTGCTGGCGGCGGCGAGCGTGGTGCAGACCATCCCCGGCCTGGCGCTGCTGGCGCTGTTCTATCCGCTGCTGCTGGCGCTCTCGGCGCTGACCGAGCGCCTGTTCGGCGCCGGCTTCTCCGCGCTGGGCTTTTTGCCCTCGGTGCTGGCGCTGGCGCTCTATTCGATGCTGCCGGTGCTGCGCAACACAGTGACCGGGCTGAACGGCATCGAACCGCGCCTCACCGACGCCGCCCGCGTCGTCGGCATGGCGCCCGGGCAGTCCTTGCGCGAGATCGAACTGCCGCTGGCGCTGCCGGTGATCATGGCCGGCATCCGCACCTCGGCGGTCTGGGTGATCGGCACCGCCACGTTGGCGACGCCGATCGGCCAGCAGAGCCTGGGCAATTACATCTTCACCGGGCTGCAGACGCAGAACTGGGTGTTCGTGGTGTTCGGCTGCGTCGCCGCCGCCGTGCTGGCGCTCGCCGTCGATCTGCTGCTGGCGCTGGCGCAGGCGGGCATCGGCCGGCGGAGCGGCGCGCGACTGGCGTTCGGCCTGCTCGGCCTCGGGGCGATCGTTGTTGGCGCGCTGGCGCCCGGGTTGACGGGTCCGCAGGCGACCTACACCATCGGCGCCAAGACCTTCACCGAGCAATATGTGCTGGCGGCGCTGATCAAGCAGCGGCTGGCGAGCCAAGGCCTCACGGCGTCGCAGCGCGAGGGGCTCGGCTCCAACGTGCTGTTCGAGGCGCTGGCATCAAGCGAGGTCGACGTCGCCGTCGATTATACCGGCACGCTATGGGCCAACCGCATGCAGCGCTCCGATGTGCCGGCGCGCGAGCAGGTGCTGCGCGAGCTGGCGCAATGGCTGAAGGAGACGCACGGCATCCGCCTGCTGGGCGGGCTCGGCTTCGAGAATGCCTATGCGCTGGCGATGACGCGCACGAAGTCGCAGACGCTGCGCATCCACTCGCTCGCCGACTTCCGCCGCTACGCCGGCAACTTCACCATCGCCGGCGACTACGAGTTCTTCGCGCGGCCGGAATGGAAGGCGATCCGCGACAGTTACGGTTTGCAATTCCGCGCGCAACGCGAGATGCAGCCGGAATTCCTGGTCAAGGCCGTGGCCGACGGCGCGGTCGATGTGATCTCGGCCTATACCAGCGACGGGCGGCTGGCGGCTTATGACCTCGTCACGCTCGACGATCCGCGCCACGTCATCCCGCCCTATGACGCCGTGCTGCTGCTGTCGCCGCGCCGCGCCAACGACCAGCGGCTGATCTCGGCGCTGACGCCACTCGTCAATGCCATTCCGGTTGATCTGATGCGCGAGGCCAATGCGCGGGCGGGCGGCGGCAACTCATCGGCCGAGGAAACGGCGAAGTGGCTGG
>JACQDO010000403.1 GCA_016201085.1 Hyphomicrobiales bacterium
GCCGCGAGAATATCATCCCGCGTTAGTCGCGGGTGGTCGGCGAGGATCGCGTCGAACGTTATGCCCGCACCTAACTTTCGCAAAATTATCTCGACCGGCACACGCGTACCGCGGATTACCGGCTTGCCACCCATGATGTCCGGGTTTGTCTCGATCCGTTCGTGAGTCATTGGTGCCTCGGTGCCTCGCGAAATCAGCTAAACAAAAATAGCATAGATTGCCCCGGTTGCGAAGGATCGCCGCGAATATGAAAAGGGCGGCTGAACAGCCGCCCTTTTGCATCGAATTGCCGGAGAGACTATTTCCGCCGCGAAATCGGCGTGTAGTCGCGCTTCGCCGCGCCGGTATAGAGCTGGCGCGGGCGGCCGATCTTCTGCTTCGGATCCTCGATCATTTCCTTCCACTGCGCGATCCAGCCCACTGTGCGCGCCACGGCGAACAGTACGGTGAACATTGTGGTGGGGAAGCCCATCGCCTTCAGCGTGATGCCCGAATAGTAGTCGATGTTCGGGTAGAGCTTCTTCTCGAGGAAGTATTCGTCGTGCAGCGCGATGCGCTCGAGCTCCATGGCGACGTCGAGCAGCGGATCGTCCTTGATGCCGAGCTCGGTCAGCACCTCGTGGCAGGTCTTCTGCATGATCTTGGCGCGCGGATCGTAGTTCTTGTAGACGCGGTGGCCGAAGCCCATCAGGCGGAAGCTGTCGTTCTTGTCCTTCGAGCGCTTGATGAATTCCGGGATGCGGTCGACGGTGCCGATCTCGCGCAGCATGTTGAGCGCGGCTTCGTTGGCGCCGCCATGCGCCGGGCCCCACAGGCAGGCGCAGCCGGCGGCGATGCAGGCGAACGGGTTGGCGCCCGAGGAGCCGGCCAGACGCACGGTCGAGGTCGAGGCATTCTGCTCGTGGTCGGCGTGCAGGATGAAGATGCGGTCCATGGCGCGCGCCAGCACCGGATTGGGCTTGTAGTCTTCGGTCGGCACCGCGTAGCACATGCGCAGGAAGTTCGAGGCGTAATCGAGATCGTTCTTCGGATAGATGAACGGCTGGCCGATCGAATATTTGTAAGCCATGGCGGCCAGCGTCGGCACCTTCGCGATCATGCGGATCGAGGCGATCATGCGCTGATGTGGGTCCGAGATGTCGGTGGAGTCGTGATAGAACGCCGACAGCGCGCCGATGCAGCCGGTCATCACCGCCATGGGATGCGCGTCGCGGCGGAAGCCCTGGAAGAAGCGGGCCATCTGTTCGTGCACCATGGTGTGGCGCGTGACGCGGTAGTCGAAGTCGGCTTTTTGCGAAGGCGTCGGCAATTCGCCGTACAGCAGCAGGTAGCAGGTCTCCAGGAAGTCGCCGTGCTCGGCTAGCTGATCGATCGGATAGCCGCGATAAAGCAGGATGCCCTCGTCGCCATCGATATAGGTGATCTTGGATTCACAGCTCGCCGTCGAGGTGAAGCCAGGATCGTAGGTGAACATGCCGCTGTCGCCGTACAGCTTGGAGATGTCGAGCACGTCCGGCCCGATCGTGCCGCTATAAATCGGGTAATCCCAGTTCTTATTGCCGACTGTGACGGCTCCGGATTTCTTGTCGGTCTTGGCGTCCATGATCGAGCCCTCGAATTCGTGGCGAGCGGTGCGCTTGAATATCGTGCGGCCGTCAAGGCGGGACGCCGGTCAGGCGTGCGTATTGCCGGCCGCAATTTGGGTAGCCCATCCAAGTGTGCGCTGCAAGATAGCGCCCACAGCGATCCTGCGTGTCATATCGGCATGGCGCCTGTCTTTGATCTGGAACAAAAATCGAGGGCGTTCAGGCTGCGGCCTGGTCGCGCAGGCGGGCTAGACTTTCGTCGCGGCCGAGCACATCGAGCACGTCGAAAATCGGCGGCGAAGTGGTGCGGCCGGTGAGCGCCGCCCGCAGCGGCTGGGCCACGGCGCCCAATTTCAGGCCGGCGCGCTCGGCAAAGGGCCGCACCACCGCCTCGATGGCCCCGGCGCTCCAGTCGGTCACGGCGGCAAGTTCCGGCAGCAGGGTGGCGATCACCGCCTTTGCCTCCTGAGTGAGCACGACCTTGGCCGCCTCGTTGATCTCGAGCGGGCGGCTCGCCCACAGGAAGCGCGAGGCCTCGAACAGCTCGATCAGGGTCTTGGCCCGCTCTTTTAAGGCCGGCATGGCGGTCAGCAGCTTGCCGCGCAGCACCGGCGTCATCCGGCTGGCGAGGTCCTGGCCGCCGGCAATATGCGGCAGCAGCTGTTCCAGGGTGGCGATCAGCTCGGCGTCGTCGGTGGACCGGATGTAATGGCCGTTGAGGCTTTCCAGCTTGGCGAAGTCGAAACGCGCCGGCGAGCGGCCGATGGCGGGCAGGTCGAAGGCCGCCACCATCTCCTCGGTGGTGAAGATTTCCTGGTCGCCATGCGCCCAGCCGAGGCGGACCAGATAATTGCGCATGGCCGCCGGCAGGTAGCCCATGGCGCGGTAGGCATCGACGCCCAGCGCGCCATGGCGCTTGGACAGTTTGGAGCCGTCCGGCCCATGGATGAGAGGGATATGCGCCATGATCGGCACATTCCAGCCGAGCGCGTCGTAAATGTGCTTCTGGCGGGCGCCGTTGGTGAGGTGGTCGTCGCCGCGGATGATGTGGGTGACGCCCATGTCGTGGTCGTCCACCACCACCGCCAGCATGTAGGTCGGGTTGCCGTCCGAGCGCAGCAGCACCAGGTCGTCGAGGTCGGAGTTCTGCCAGACCACGCGGCCCTGCACCTGGTCCTCGATCGCGGTCTCGCCGGTCTGCGGCGCCTTGAGGCGGATCACCGGCTTGACCCCGGGCGGCGCCTCGGACGGGTCGCGGTCGCGCCAGCGTCCGTCATAGAGCTTGGAGCGGCCCTCGCGCCGCGCCGCCTCGCGCATGGCGGTGAGCTCCTCCGGCGAGGCATAGCAGCGATAGGCCTTGCCCTCGGCCAGCAGCTGCTCGGCGATCTGGCGGTGGCGGGCCGCGCGCTGGAACTGGAATACGATCTCGCCGTCCCAGGAAAGCCCCAGCCATGACAGCCCGTCGATGATGGCGGCGATGGCGGCGGCGGTGGAGCGCTCGCGGTCGGTATCCTCGATGCGCAGCAGCATCTTGCCGCCGCGGGCGCGCGCATACAGCCAGTTGAACAGCGCGGTGCGCCCGCCGCCGATATGGAGGAATCCGGTGGGGGACGGCGCAAAACGGGTGACGACAGGCTCGTTCATCGCCGGCCGTGTACCACAGTTGCAGGGAAAGGTGTCAGCGCAATTGACATTGAGCCGAGCGGCACGTCATGGGATAGGCCGCATCACTGGTTTGGACGTGTAGCTGAGGAAACATGGCGAAGGACGATAAATCAAGCGGGGAAGTGGCCAGCGCGGAGGCCGGGCGCGATTTCATCCGCGACATCGTCAAGGCCGATCTCGACGCCGGCCGCGTCGAGCAGGTGGTCACCCGCTTCCCGCCCGAGCCGAACGGCTATCTCCATATCGGCCATGCCAAGTCGATCTGCCTGAATTTCGGCATCGCCGAGGAGTTCGGCGGCCAATGTCATTTGCGCTTCGACGACACCAACCCGACCAAGGAAGAGCAGGAATATATCGACGCCATCGAGGCCGACGTGCGCTGGCTCGGCTTCGACTGGGGCCAGCATCTCTACCACGCCTCCGATTATTTCGAGCGGCTGTACAATTGGGCGGAAGACCTGATCCGCTCGGGCAAGGCCTATGTCGACGACCAGAGCCAGGACGAGATCCGCCACAATCGCGGCACGCTGACCGAGCCGGGCAAGAACTCGCCGTTTCGCGAGCGCAGCGTGGAGGAGAACCTCGATCTGTTCCGCCGCATGCGCGCCGGCGAGTTTCCCAATGGCGCGCGTGTGCTGCGCGCCAAGATCGACATGGCGTCGGGCAACATCAATCTGCGCGATCCGGTGCTCTACCGCATCCTCGATGCCGAACATCCGCGCACCGGCACGACCTGGAAGATTTATCCGAGCTACGACTTCGCGCACGGCCAATCCGATGCCATCGAGGGCATCACGCATTCGATCTGCACGCTGGAATTCGAGGACCACCGGCCGCTCTACGACTGGTGCCTTGAAAATCTCAACGTGCCGTCGCGGCCGCATCAGTACGAATTCGCGCGGCTCAATCTCACTTACACCGTGTTGTCCAAGCGCGTGCTGACCAGGCTGGTGCAGGACGGGCACGTGACGGGCTGGGACGACCCGCGCATGCCGACGCTCGCCGGCCTGCGCCGGCGCGGCGTGCCGCCGGCAGCATTGCGCGATTTCGTCAAGCGCATCGGCGTCGCCAAGGCCAACAGCACGGTCGACGCCGGCATGTTCGAGTTTTCGGTGCGCGAAGCGCTCAACAAGACGTCGCTGCGCCGCATGGCGGTGCTGCGCCCGCTCAAGGTCATTATCGAGAATTATCCGGAAGGCGAAGGCGAGGAACTGGAAGCCATCAATCATCCCGACGATGCGGCGGCGGGTTTGCGCAAGATCAAATTCACGCGCGAGCTTTTTATCGAGCAAGAAGATTTCATGGAGCATCCGGAGAAGAAATTCTTCCGCATGTCACCCGGCCGCGAGGTTCGGCTGCGCTACGCTTATTTCATCACCTGCAAAGAGGTGAAGAAGAATGCGGCCGGCGAAGTCATCGAACTGCGCTGCAGCTACGATCCGGCGACCAAGGGCGGCAACGCGCCCGACGGCCGCAAGGTGAAGGCGACCATCCACTGGGTGTCGGCGGCGCATTCGCTGCCGGCCGAGGTGCGCATCTACAATCCTCTGTTCAGCAAGCCCGATCCGAGCGGCGGCGAGGGCTTCGCCAACGACCTCAATCCGAACTCGCTCGAGGTACTGAGCGGCGCCCGGCTGGAACCGGCCTTGGCCGAGGCGCAAGTCGGTGTGCCGGTCCAGTTCGAGCGCCAGGGCTATTTCTGCCGCGACCGCGAGTCGACGCCCGAGCGGCCGGTGTTCATCCGGACCATTGGGTTACGCGATACGTTCGCCAAGGACGTGGCGAAGGAGAAGGCGAAGGGGTGACGTGCCCCGGACGCGGCGCAGCACGTAGCGTTAGCGGAGTGGTGCACCGCAGATCCGGGGCCGTTCCAGATACCGAACGCGTAAAGGTCCCGGGTCTGCGGTGCAACACTTCGTGTTGCGCCGCGCTTGGGACACGCAAAACGTTCACAACCCGTTCTCCTAGAAATACAACTTCCGCGTGACGTAGCATGGCGTGGGGGACGCCATGGCTGCGGGCGACCGAGCGCGAGCACCGGCAAAGGCCTTGGCCGCGGCCATCGCGGCGGCACGGCGGCGCGCCGGGCTCGCACTGCCGGACCCGATGGCCGCGGCGGCAGAAGGACTACGGCGCCGGCTGTCGGAATGGGCACTGGCCGAGGTCGCGCCCGGCCGGCTGGTGCCCTGGCTGCCGGTCGCCTTCGGCTTCGGCATTGTCGGCTATTTCACCGCCGACCGAGAACCCGTCTGGTGGGCGACCGCTGGCCTGGCGCTGGCCGGCATCGCGGTCGCCTTCGTGGCACGCCGGCGCGCAGTTGGATTTCCGCTGGCGCTTGCCTTCGCCGCCATGGCCTTGGGCTTTGCCACCGCGACTTTGAAGACCGCGCGCATCGCGCATCCGGTACTACAGACGACAGTGTCGAGCGCAATCGTTTCCGGCTTTGTCGAAATCCGCGAGGAGCGCGCGCGCAGCGACCGCGTCGTCATCCATGTGCATCGTTTCGAGACCGCGCGTCGCGTCGCGGAAAAACCCGACCGCATCCGCGTAGCGGTGCGCAAGGGCACGGCGCCGGCGGTGGGCAGCTTCGTCGAACTGAAGGCGCATCTGTCGCCGCCGCTGCCGCCCTTGCGGCCCGGCGGCTACGACTTCGCGCGCGACATGTATTTCCAGCGCATCGGCGCGTCCGGCTATGCGCTCGGCGCGATCAAGACCGTGGCGCCGCCGGTCGCGCCCGGGCTGTGGCTGCGTTACGCCTCGTTCATCGATGGCTTGCGCGAGGCCATCGACAAGCGCATCCGCGCCGTGGTGGCGGGCGACCGGGGCTCGATCGCCTCGGCGCTGATCACGGGAAAGCGCGACGCGATTTCGCCGCCGGTCAACGATGCGATGTACATCTCCAGCCTCGCGCATGTGCTGTCGATTTCCGGCTATCACATGGCGGTGGTGGCC
>JACQDO010000404.1 GCA_016201085.1 Hyphomicrobiales bacterium
ATGGGCGACCTGGTCGAGCCGCGCCGGCAGTTCATCCAGGACAACGCGCTGAGCGCGAGCGTGGACGTTTGAGGGCGGAGGCCAAATGATCGGCACGCCGGACTTGGTCGCGGAATTCGAGAAAAAATATTTTTGGTGGGAGCCAATCGGCTCGGCGCCGCGTTCCGACGAGCGTATTATCGCCCAAGCCATGGACCTCGGAACATTCGCTGATATTCGGCGCCTCGAAGTCGAGATCGGACCCGACAAGCTTGTCGACGTCATGCTGAATGCCCAGCCAGGTTGGCTCAGCGAGCGGTCCTGGGACTTCTGGCGCGGCCGATTGTCCGCAGCGACGGGACGAAAGCTTGCCGAGGAGCCTCCGCAGAGATCGCTCCATGCCGCCGAGCTTTGAGCCGAAGATCACCGTTCTGCCGCCAGCTCAAAGGACGATCTGGCCGCAACTAGCCCCTACCCGCGCACTTTCTTTTGTTTTGTACGGAGGGACAGCAGTTGCGTTGCATCTCGGTCATCGTCGCTCCCTTGATTTCGATTTTTTTAGCTTAGCTCCACTGAACAAAGCCCGCCTAGCAACCGAATTAGCTTTCATGAGGGAAGCAAAAACGCTTCAGGATCGGCCAAATACCTTGGTCGTTACTACTAATGCGATTTCGGAATCGATTAAGATTTCTTTTTTTGGCGGGATCGTCTTTGGGCACATCAACGAGCCTTTGGTAACCAACGATACGGTCCTGCTCGTCGCCTCGCCCGAGGACTTGCTGGCAACAAAGCTGAAGTCCATCCTCGATCGCGCTGAGGCTAAGAACTACATCGATATTGCTGCTATCCTGTCAGCCGGGATATCGCTGGAAAGGGCTCTCGGCGCTTTCAGCGCTATGTTCAATAGTGATCCCGCATTACCGTTACGGGCTCTGGGATATTTCAAAGACGGCGACCTCTCGATTGTACCGGCCGAAGCGCAAGATCAGCTTCGCGCGGCGCGAGATCGCGTCAAAGCCGTCCCTGATGTTCGCCTGCGCGAGGGTCTGACGGGGTGACGCCGCCTATGACATCAGCTTGGCGCCGAGCATCAGCCCGATGACCAGCGCGCCGATAAACAGCACCAGGAAAATGCCGAACAGCCATTGCGCGATGGTGGCGGCGGCTTCTTCCACGCCGCCAAAGCCGAAAATGCCGGCGACGATGGCGATCAGCAGAAAAATAAACGCCCATTTCAGCATGGCCGTCTCCCGTGCGCGATTTCGCCTGTCCTAAACAGGCAAGGTCTAGCTCCGGTTCCATGCCGGCGGAATTGGCGCCGGCGAGACCGAGCGCTTGTCACGCGGCGGCCAGCGGCCGGCGTCGACGCGGGTGAGGAAATCGCCCACCACGCGGTTGAACAGGTCGGGCTCTTCCAGGTTCACCACATGGCCGGTCTTCGGCAACATCGCCAATCCTGACGCAGGGAGCGCGTCTTTCAGGAACAGGCTCGGCTCGATGCAGCGGTCGTCCTCGTCGCCGACCACGATCAGCGCCGGCGTCGTCAGTTTGCGGATGCCGTCTTCGAAGTCGTAGAGCGAGGGCCGCGCGCCCTGGAAGCCGCGCGCGGTATGGGCCGAGCCCTGCGCGTCGTGCTCCGACAGCATCCGCGAAAATTCCGCGAAGCCGCGCGCCGAACCTTCGCGTTCGAACTGCTGGGCAAGCTCGCGCGAATGCTGATGGAAGGCGTCGATGTACCAGCGCTCGCCGCCCGAGCCGGTGCCGGCCAGCACCATCGAGCGCACGCGGCCGGGGTGATTGAGCGCGACCTGCAGCGTGGTGTAGCCGCCCATCGACAGACCGACGATATGCGCGCGCTCGATCTTGAGATGATCGAGCACGGCGACGCAATCGCGCATCACGTGTTTATAGCTGTAGGCATTCTGGTCCGCCGGCACATCGGATGGCGTATAGCCGCGCGCGGCATAGGCGATGCAGCGATAACGCTTGCCGAATTCGCGCAGCTGCGGCTCCCAGCTGCGATGGTCGCCGGCAAATTCGTGTACGAACAGCAGCGGGGCGCCCTGCCCCACCTCTTCGTAATAGAGCCGCACATTGTCGGGAGCGATAGCGTAAGGCATGCGGGATGGATCCATTCACACTGAAGCGGGGTCATGCCTAGCATCTCGCCGCGACGAGCGCCAAAACGAAGCGGCCGGCACCAGGGTCGGCCGCGGCTTCAATTGGTTTGGGAAGCGTCAGCCCTGGTAGTGCGCCGCCCCGCCCATATCCATGCGCCGGCGCCAGGCAGTCTGCCGCAGCCCCAGCAGGCGGCTGGCGGCGGTCTTGGCCTCGGCGCGGGTTGCCGTGGCGCAGGTGCGGTATTCGAGATCGGCGACGCGCGACACCAACGGCTGGCGGCGGAACAAGCGGGCGATGGGGCCGACACCGTCATCGAGCTTGAGGTCGGTGAGGGCGTTGGCGACATTGCTGGCATGTCCGAACGCCATGACGCGGCCGGTCATGGTATGGCGGACCTCATAAACCCCCGGTCCGATCGGCGCCTCGAGATGGCCCCCGAACTGCACATCGGGGAACCGTTTCCAACTGCTCCACGTCTGCACCATACAAGAACTCCTCACTGGCTCACAAAACGCGAACCGAGAATGCGACAACGGACCTTTGGTTCCAAAGCGTCAACGGCGTCTGTTGATAAATAGCCGGCTTTGGGTTCGCATTGTGGCGGAACCGCTTCACATCAAGTTGAGCGGAGCTATTTGGCCGGTATTCATGCCATTTCTGCGCGAATTCGGTCTGTAATATTTTACCAGTTGCGAATTCGCAATCAGTGCCCCGGCAGCACCAGCACTTTCGGTTTGGCCGGCAGGCTGCTCTTGGACACCACCAGCGACGGCACGTCGGCGATCTCCACGTCCCAGTCCTGCCGCGCCCGTTGCAGAAAGCGGTCGAGCGTATAGGCGCTGAAATAATGCATCGGGATGATCAGCGGCGCCTTCAGCGCGCGCAGCACCTCGAACATGCCTTCGAGATCGAGCGTCAAGGTGCCGTCGACCGGCACCAGCACCACGTCGACGCGGCCGATCTCGTTGAGCTGCTGCTGCGTCAGCGTGTGATGCAGATGGCCGAGATGGGCGATGCAGAGATTGGCGACCTCGAAAATGAAGATCGAATTGCCGTGGCGCTCGGTGCCGCCGGCCCATGAGCGGATATTGGTCGGCACGTTGCGCACGCGCACGTCCTTGACCTGGACATCGACGCGCGCCGGTTTCTCCTCCTCGGCCCAGCCGCGCAGCACGAATTTGATGCCCGGATCGGGACTGGCGGTGTAATGCGTCGTGTGCGCGTGGTTCATCGTCACAATGTCGGGCAGCACCGGCGGCTTGACGTAATCGTTGTAGTCGGTGGCGATGCGCACGAGCTGCGGGCTCTCGATCAGGAAGGTCGAGTGGCCGACATAGCTGATGCGCACCTGGTCGCGTTCCAGCGCGACGCGACGAAACGGCAGCGGCCGCGCCGCCACCAGACCGGGACAGATTTCGGTCATTTCAGGCTTGGCCGCCGGCGGCGCCGCGCCTTGCGCGCAGGCCTGGCCGGCCGCGGCCAGCAACACCCATGTTGCCGCCGCTTGGATATTCAGCGATGCGCCGCGCATGAACCCACCCGCAAGACTTGGCGGGAGCGAATCTGGCATGGTTCAAGCAGGCCCGCCACCGGCCTCACGCATAAATGAAAGGCGGCACCCGCAGGTGCCGCCGATCGAAACCCAGCAAGATTGCGCGTTCAGACCTACTCGAAATAACGGCGATCGCGCAGCGAGACGATGATGCCCTTCGGCGTCTGCACCAGCC
>JACQDO010000405.1 GCA_016201085.1 Hyphomicrobiales bacterium
GCATTTGCCGACACATATCCGTCACGGCCGGTGCATCTCGTCGCCGGTTTCGCGGCCGGCTCGGCCTCCGACATCAACGCGCGTCTTGTCGGGCAATGGCTGTCGGAGCGGCTTGGCCAACCTTTCATCATCGATAATCGCGTCGGCGCCGCCGGCAATATCGCCTCGGAGTTCGTCGTGCGGGCGCCGGCGGACGGTTACACGCTGCTCTATGCATCGACCGCGATCGCCATCAACGAGACGCTCTACGCCGGCAAGCTGAGTTTTAATGCGCAGCGCGATCTTGCGCCGGTCGCCGGCGTCGTGCGCACGCCGGTCGTGATGGAGGTCAATCGCGACCTGCCGGTCAAAACCGTTGCCGAGTTCATCGTCTACGCCAAGGCCAATCCGGGCAAAGTCAACTTCGCGACCATCGGCGCCGGCAGCCTGCAACATTTGTGCGGCGAGTATTTCAAGATGATGACCGGGATCGATATGGTGCCGGTGCACTATCGCGGCGCGGCGCAGGCCATACCCGATCTGATCGCGGGCCGGGTGCAGGTCATGTTCGATATCGTCGTTTCCTCGATCTCGTACGTCAAAGCCGACCAGGTCCGGGCGCTGGCGGTCGCCACGCCGACACCGCATGAGTTGCTGCCGGGTATCCCGACGATTAGCGAAACCGTGCCCGGCTTCGGAGCGGGCGGCTGGCAGGGTGTCTGCGCGCCGAGCAAGACGCCGCCGGAAATCGTCGACAGGCTCAATCGGGAAATCAATGCGGTGCTGGCCGATCCTAAATTAAGAGCGCGGCTGCTCGAGCTTGGCGGTCAACCGTCGCCCGGCACACCGGCCGATTTCGGCAAGTTCATTGCGGACGAAACCGACAAATGGAGCAAGGTGGTCCGCCAAGCCGGCCTCGCGGCAAAATGAAACGCGTCATCCGACCGCGGTGAGCGGCTTGCCCGCCGCCGTCACCGGCTTGGCGCTGATCAGCACGAAGGCGATGACGCAGGCCTCGCTGCCGCGATTGACCCAGTTGTGGATGGTGCCGCGCTGCACCAGCAGGTCGCCGGCCTTCAGTTTGACCACGACATTGTCGTCGAGCTGCATCTCGATTTCGCCGGCGATCACCACCGCATAGTCGATCGAGTCGGTGCGGTGGTTGCGGGGCGCGACGCCCGGCGCATAGCGCACGATGCGGAATACGGTGCCGCCTTCGACCGTGGTCTTGAAATCGGCTGAGGTCGGATCGTTGAAACCGTCATTGTCGACCGGGAAACCCTTGGTCGACCACACCACGCAGGACGAGGCGCCGGGGCGGTTGGAGATGACGTTCTGGGCGATCTCGTCGACTTCCACCTTGGCGCGGCCGTCGGCGCTGTGGCCGGTGACGACGCGGCGGATTTGCAGGCTCATCGGGGCTTCCTTCCTTATTTGATGCCGGCGCGCTGGAGGAACGCGGCAAAGATCTGCGCCAGGCGCGGCTCGGCGTCGCGCCATTCCTTGCGGTCCCATTCCTTCAGAAGATTGTCGTCCGCGCGCTTGGCGATCACGTTGTCGTGCAGCTCGCTGTTCGGGATGAGCTTGGCGGCCTTGCGCGCGGTGGCTGGCGTATGGATTACGTCATTGCCGGCGACGATGCAGGCTGGGGCTTTGATCGCGTCGAGATCGGCTTCGGTGGCGCCGACGATCGGCAGCGTCGCCGATTGCAAGAACTGCTCGCGCCAGAATGTCATCACTTTGATAAACTCACCGACGTCGGTCTTGAGCAGCCGCTCGCGGTTCGCCGGCCGCGCCTTGATGCATTCGCTGAAGTGCTCGCTGTCGCATACCGCCTGCATGCCGCCGGCGCGGGCGATCTTGATGAACTGGCCGTAATACATTTCGGCCAGCCGGTCGACCGCCTCTTGTCCGCCGGTGACGCGCCAAAGCAGCAGGCCGCGCAAGCCGCCCGGGCGGCGAATCGCGAACAGGATGGCGAGCCGCGCGCCGGCCGAGGAGCCGCCGACCACCAGCGGCAGCGCGCCGAGCTGTTTGCCCAGCTCATGCAGATCGTCGGCCCAGACTTCGTGTTCCGAGCCGGAGCCGTCGAAGGCCACGTCGGAGGCGCCGCAATTGCGCCGGTCGTGCAGCAGTACGCGATAGCCTTGTGCCGCGATCGCTTTCGACAGGTCGGTGAGTTCGCCGTAGGAGCGGCGGCTGCCCGGCGTCAGCGCGATCCAGGGACCAGACGTGCCGATGACCTCGTAGTTGATATGAACGCCGCGCACCAACGCTTCCGGCATGTTGCCTCCGCCGCCTCTGTCAGGCGACGTTTTGCAACAGAGCGAGCAGGCCCGCAAGCAATGCCTTCGGATTGGGCGGGCATCCGGGAATATGCAGGTCGACCGGCACCACGTCCTTGACGCCGCCTTCGACGGCGTAGCTGCCGGCGAACGGGCCGCCGTCGGCGGCGCAGGCGCCCACCGCGATCACCCATTTCGGATCGGGCGTGGCGTTATAGGTGCGCTGCAGTGCCTCGCGCATGTTCTTGGTGACCGGGCCGGTGACCATCAGCACGTCGGCGTGGCGCGGCGAGGCGACGAAATGCAGGCCGAGCCGTTCGAGATCGTAGAAGGCGTTGTTGAGCGCATGAATTTCCAGCTCGCAGCCGTTGCAGGAGCCGGCGTCGACCTGGCGGATCGACAGCGAGCGCCCGAGCTTGACGCGCGCGGCGCGGTTCACGGCCTTGGCCAGTTCGGCGAGGCCGGCCGCGTCGGGCTCGGGGGCCGGCTCGGTGAGCGGGCCGTGGATAAAGCTATCGAACAAAACCTTGCGCATTAGAGGACTCTGTTTTGACGCATGATCTTATCCGAAAACCGGTTCCCACTTTTCGGGATCATGCGTCGTGTCCGGAGTACGAGCAGTTGAACGATTTGTTGCAGAGCGGGAAGTCGGCGACGATGTTGCCCTCGATGGCGACCTCCAGCAGCGGCCATTGAAACCAGGAGGCGTCGCGCAGGTGGCAGCGCTCGATGCGGCCCTTGCCATCGAGCCGCAGCCAGATCAGCACGTCGCCGCGGAAAGCCTCAGTGAGGCCCAGGCCTTCGCAGGCTTTGCCTTTGGGCTTGACCGGCGTGTCGATCTTGCCCGCCGGCAGGCGGCTCAGAATCTGCTCGATCAGCGCCAGGCTCTGTTCGACCTCGCGGATGCGGATACAGACCCGCGCATTGACGTCGCCGGCATCCAGCACCGGCACGTCGAAGGTAAGCTGGGTGTAGGGCGCGTATAGTCGCCGCGCATCGAAGCCGCGGCCGGAGGCGCGCCCGACATAGCCGCCGGCGCCCCACAGCCGCACATAGTCCGGCTTGACGAAGCCGGTGGTGACGGTGCGGTCCTGCAGCGAGGCGGTGTTGTCGTAGAGTTCGACCAGGCGCGGGAACACGCGGCGGACCTCGGTGAGCAGCGCCTGCAACGCTTGCGCACCGCCCTCGGCGATGTCACGCGCGACGCCGCCCGGCACGATCGCATCCATCATCAAGCGGTGGCCGAAACAGGCCTCGGCCGTGCGTAGCGTGCGCTCGCGCAGGATGCCGGTCTGCGCATGCATGATCGCGAACGAGGCGTCGTTGCAGATGGCGCCGATGTCGCCGAAATGGTTGGCCAGCCGCTCTAGCTCGGCCATCAGCGCGCGCAGATAAAGCGCGCGTGGCGGCGCCTTCAGCTCCAAAGCGGCCTCGACGGCCTGCGCGAAGGCATAAGAATACGCAACGGTGCTGTCGCCGGAGGTGCGCGCGGCGAGCTTGCCCGCCTGCTCGATCGTTGAGCCCTGCATCAGCCGTTCGATGCCCTTGTGCACATAGCCAAGCCGCTGCTCCAGCCGCACCACGTGCTCGCCATTGGCGGTGAAGCGGAAATGCCCCGGTTCGATGATGCCGGCATGCACGGGCCCGACGGGAATCTGGTGCAGGCCTTCGCCCTCGACCGGCAGGAATTGGTAGGGTTGCGGCTTGCGCGCGGGCGTGGCCTTGCCCAGCGGGTGGCGGACTTTCCAGAAGCCGAGATCGAGCCAGCCGCGCGCATCGGGCGCGTTGACGGCGTCAAGGCCACAAAGATCGCGGATGGCGCGCTCAAGGCGCCCGGCCGGCGGGTGGCGCGCCGAAACGCTCGGATAGGTGCCGTCCTTGCAGGTGTAGCTGACCACCGCGATGTCGCTGAAATCTTCCGATTGCAGCGCCATGTGCACGACCGGCGCGTCGCCCCACAGGCCGAGCAGCGTGCAGCGGCCGGCGGCCAGCAGATCGATCGCCTGGTGCCAGCCTTCCTCGCCGACGTCCGTGCGCGGCCAAGGCCGGCAATTTGCCCGGTGCTGCTTGGCCGTTTCGCGATGCGCGATGTTGTCGAGCAGGGCCATGGCGCTATCCCAACAACCGGGCGACGTTCTGGAAGCCGGTGACCAGCGCCGGCGGCATGTAGATGCCCGCCATGAATACGATGGCGAGATGCGCGAACATCGGCACGTAGGAGGCATCCGCTGGCGCGGTCGGGCCGCGCGGTTCGCCGAACGCGATGGCATTGAGCCGCAAGAACAAGCCGCCGAGTGCCACCAGAATTCCGAATACCAGAATGATCGTGAGCCAGGGCGCGCGCGCAAAGGTCGAACTCACCACCAGGAACTCGCTCATGAAGATGCCGAGCGGCGGCAATCCGGCGATCGCCACTACGCCGAGCACCAGGCCCCAGCCAAGTATGGGGTTGGTGACCGTCAGTCCGCCCATATCGGCGATCTTCTGCGTGCCCTTGACCTGGGCAATATGGCCGACGGCGAAGAAGATCGCCGACTTGGTCAGCGAATGCATGGTCATGTGCAAGAGGCCGGCGAAATTGGCGAGCGGGCCGCCCATGCCGAAGGCGAACACGATGATGCCCATATGCTCGATCGAGGAATAGGCGAACAGACGTTTGATGTCGCGCCGCCGGTACAGCATGAAGGCGGCGAACACGCAGGAGATCAGCCCCATGGTCACCATCAGCGGGCCGGGCGCGATGGCGACCGGGTTGAGCGCCAGCAGCATCTTGAAGCGCAGCAGCGCATAGAGCGCCACGTTGAGCAGCAGGCCCGAGAGCACCGCCGAGATCGGGGTGGGACCTTCCGCATGTGCGTCCGGCAGCCAGGCGTGCAGCGGCGCCAGGCCGACTTTGGTGCCGTAGCCGAGCAGCAGGAATACGAAGGCGACGTTGAGCAGCGCCGGATCGAACTTGGCGGCCTGCGTGATCAGCACGGTCCACACCATGGCGTCGACGCCTTCGCCGATCACCGGCCGTGCCGCCATATAGATGAGGATGGTGCCGAACAGCGCCAGCGCAATGCCGACGCTGCCGAGGATAAAATATTTCCAGGCCGCTTCCAGCGCCTCGTGCGTGCGGTAGATGCCGACCATCAGCACGGTGGTGAGGGTGGCGAGCTCGATCGCCACCCACATCAGGCCGATATTGTTGGCGACCAGCGCCAGGTTCATGGCGAACATCAGCACCTGGTACATGGCGTGGTAGAAGCGGACATAGCTCAGCTTCAGCCGGCCGATCTCGATCTCGTGGCCGATATAGCTGGCGCTGAATACGCTGGTGGTGAAGCTGACGAAGGTGGTCAGCACGATGAAGACCTTGTTGAGGTCGTCCACCAGCAGATACGGGCCGGAACGCGGCTCGACCACGAACAGCGACACCGCGGTGGCGAAGGTGAGGAATGTCGCCAGCACATTGAGCCGCGAGGTCAAACGGTAGCCGGGCAGGGCGGCGAGCAGACAGGCCGCCAAGGCTGGAATCAGCAGAACGCCGGCGAGCGCGTCGAAATTCATCGGCGCTCTCCACGGAATCGGTCGAGCGCCTGCACGTCGACGGTGTCGAAACGTTCCCGGATGCGGAACAGGAAGATGCCGATCACGATGAAGGCGATCAGCACCGAGAAGGCGACGCTGATCTCGACCACCAGCGGCATGCCCTTGGCGCCGGTCGCCGCCAGCACCAGGCCGTTTTCCAGCGACATGAAGCCGATCACCTGGCTGACCGCGTTGCGCCTTGTCACCATCATCAGCAGGCCGAGCAGCACCACCGACAGCGCGAAAGCGAGATCCTCGCGCGCCAGCGGATCGGCTTCCGCGGTCACCCGCAGCATCACCACCATGGCCAGCGCCACCAGCCCCATGCCGAGCAGCATGGCCGGGCCGACGCCGACCACGGTCTCGATCTCGCGGTGGATGCCGAGCCGCACGATGATCTTGTGTAGCGCGGTCGGGATGACGATGGCCTTGAACACCAGCGCGATCACCGCGGTGAGATAAAGATGCGGCGCGTCCTGCACGAAGGCCTGCCAGGCCACCGACATCGCCAGTATCAGGGCATGCAGCGCGTAGATATTGAGCAGCGCGTAGAGCCGGTCCTGGTAGAGCTGCATGAAGCTCACCAGCACCAGCGAGCCGGCGAGCATATGGGCGATATCGAAGGAAAGACCGCGCATCGCTAGAGGCTCCGCGAGACGAATAGCAGCAGGGTGCCGAGCAGTCCGAGCATCAAGGCCGCGCCGAGGAAGGCCGGCACGCGGAACACGCGCATCTTGGCGATGGCGGTTTCAAACAGCGCCAGCAGCATGCCGCCGACCGCGAGTTTGCCGACATAGGAGGCGAAACCAACCGCGAGCGCGAGCGGACTGGAATCGGGTGCGGCGATGCCCCAGGGGGTGAAGACGCAGCCGATCACCGAAACATAGAGCAGCAGCTTCAATTCGGAGGTCAGATCGATCAACGCGAGGTGGCGACCGGAATATTCCAGCACCATCGCCTCGTGCACCATGGTCAGCTCGAGATGCGTCGCCGGGTTGTCGATGGGGATGCGCGCGTTCTCGGCGATCGCCACCATGATCAGCGCGAGCAAGGCGAGGCCCAGCGAAACGCGCAAGCCCACCTCGGACGACAGCATGAACGCAGCCATGGTGGAGAGCTGGGTGGAGCCGGCGATCAAGGCCAGCGTGAACATGATCATCAGCATCGCAGGTTCCGCCAGCGAGGCGATCATCACCTCACGGCTCGAGCCGATGCCGCCAAAGCTGGTGCCGACGTCGAGGCCGGCGAGCGCCAGGAAAAAGCGCGCGCTGCCAAGCAACGCGATAATGGCGATGAGATCGGCCGACCAGGAGAACAACAATCCGCTGCGGAAAGTCGGCACCAGCGAGGCGGCGACCCAAGTGCCGGCGAAGATGATGTAGGGGTTGACGCGGAACAGCCAGGAGGCGCCGTCCGCCAGCACGACCTCCTTGCGCATCAGCCGGATCAGATCGCGATAGGGCTGCAACAACGGCGGTCCTTGCCGCTGCAGCAGGCGCGCCTTCATCTTGCGCACAAAGCCGGTGAGCAGCGGGCTGAGCAGCAGCACCAACAGCATTTCCGCGCCTTGGAAGACGAATTCGCGGATCACGGCCATATCGCGAGCACCAGCAGGAGCAACACCAGCGCCGCGAACACCAGCGAGAGATATTGGCGGATGGTGAGGAATTGCAGGGAATTGAGCTTTTCGGAAGCGTAGCCGATCCCATCGGCGACCGGCGCGTAAGCGGCGTCCCAGATCAGGTCGCGTAGCTTGACGGTAAGACGCGCCGGCAAGATCGATCCGGGAGCCGGCATCTCGCCGATCTCGCGCGCGCGGAATACGCTGGTGCCGTACACGCGGCGGATCGGCTGCGCGAAACTCGAGGCGGTGTATTGCGTGGCAGGATTTGGGTCGGGATAGCCGCAATCCCAGGCCGGGCCGCGGCGCAATTTGTCGGAAGCCAGCCGATGAATGGCGGAGGCGGCGAGCGTGCCGGAGAAGACGATGAAGATGAACACGAGCAGCCCGTTATAGGAGCTGCGGCTTTCGGCGATCGGCACGATCGACAGCCATTCCACACCGGCCTGGTGCGGCATGCTGATGCCGACCAGGCTGCGGGTCACCGGCGCCAGCGCGTCGATAAAGAAGCCCGGCAGAATACCGGCGACCAGGCATAGCGCGGCCAGGAAGAACATGGCGGCGAGCGAATTGGTGTCGGTCTCTTTCGCGGCTTGGGCGGCAGGCGTGCTGGCGCGGCCGAGGAAGGTCACGCCGAAAGCTTTCACGAAGCAGGCCGCCGCCAGGGCCGCCGACAGCGCCAGCAGCGCGCCAACGGCAGGCACCAGGAATTTCAGGCCCCAGGACGGCAATTGCGGGCTGAGCAGAATGGCCTGGAAGGTGAGCCACTCCGACACGAAACCGTTAAGCGGTGGCAGCGCCGAAATCGCCACGCAGCCGACCAGGAATACGAATGCCGTCTGCGGCATGCGGTGGATCAAGCCGCCAAGATGCTCCATGTCGCGTTCGCCGGTGGCGTTGAGCACGCTACCGGCGCCGAAGAACAGCAGGCTCTTGAAGACGGAATGATTGAACACATGCAACAGGCCGGCGGTGAGCGCCAGCGCCGCGGCCAGCGGCATGTTGTGCGCCTTGAACGCCAGCGCCAGGCCGAGGCCGATATAGATGATGCCGATATTTTCCACCGTGTGATAGGCGAGCAGCCGTTTGAGATCGTGCTGCATCAGCGCGTAGAGCACGCCCATCACCGCGGTGATGCCGCCGACGCCGAGCACGACCATGCTCCACCACCAGTCCGGCGGTCCCAGCAGGTCGAATACGATGCGCACGAAGCCGTAGACCGCGACCTTGGTCATCACGCCGCTCATCAGGGCGGAGACATGGCTGGGCGCGGCCGGATGGGCGAGCGGTAGCCAGGCGTGCAATGGCACCACGCCGGCTTTCGAACCGGCGCCGATCAGCACCAGGATCAGTACCAGCGCCGCCAGCCCGCCGTTGGCATGCGTGGCACGGATGGCATCGAAGGCATAATTGCCATCGCTGCCGGCCAGCAACCCGAAAGCGAGCAGCAGCGCCAGAGTGCCGAAGCTCGCCATCAGCAAATAGACATAGCCCGCTTGCAGGTTCTCCTTGATCCGGTGGTGCGCGATCACCAGCGCCCAGGAGGTGAGCGACATGAACTCCCACGAGACTAAGAAAGAGAATGCATCGTCCGCCATGACGACAAGGTTCATGGCGGCGAGATAGGCGGGATAGAAGGGCAGCACGCGCTGCGGCGAGTCTTCGTGCTGGCCATAGCCGAGCGCGAACAGGCTCGCCGCCGCGCCGCCAAGATTGACCACCACCAGGAAGAAAGCCGCTAGCGCATCGATACGAAAATGCGCGCCCAGCCAGGGCAGGCCGAGCGGCAGGCTGACGACGGAAACGCGGCCGGAATATTCGAATAGGTTGAGCAGAGCGATCATGCCCAAGGTCAGCGTGACGATCAGGCTCGCCCCGTAGATGACGGCACTGCCGCGCGGCGAGCGGCCGAGCGCGATCGCAAGAGGGGCCAGGACCAGCAGCGCCGCCACGCCGTAGAGTGCGTAGACCACCATCATTTAAGTCGCACCCCGCGGCCGCCGCCGTTGCTGCTGGCGCCGTCGCCGATCAGTTCGATGCCGCCCGTGGCGAGCGCATCGACCAGCTTCATCAGCGAATCGACATTACCGCGAACCACGCCGTCGCAGGATTCCATGCGCTGGATGGTCGGCAGCGACAGGCCGGACCGCTGCGCCAGTTCGCGCTGGTCGATGCCGAGCAGCGCCCGGGCTGCCCGCATTTGAGTGCCTGTAATCATGTTTAATACATCAGAATAGATGCTTTTAACGTAGCTATTGATGCATACTTTGCCCCTGACGCGTTTTCAAGGGGGTGTGCGGGCCCCGTGAATTAAGGGCGTTTCTTGCTGTCGAGACGCCGGTCGATGCGCGCCATATCGACCACCATGCGCTCATGCGTACCGTTGCCGATCTCTTCGGTTTCGTCGCGCGCGCTCACGGTGAATTCGATGCGGCGGCCGTCGACCTTGGTGACCACCGCCTCCGCGGTCACCCGGTGGCCGGCCGGCGTGGCGGCGAGGTGGCGGACATTGACCTGCGTGCCGACCGCGCTCTCACCCGGATCGAGATAGTCGCGCACCGCGTTGAGCGCGGCATTCTCCATGGCGGTTACCATCATCGGCGTGGCGAATACCTTCGGCAGCGCCGCATCCTTGAACTGATTGGCCAGGTGCGCCGGCGTTACCCGCAGCGTGTAAGTCCCCTTGGCTCCCACCGGTATCGGACGCATGTGTTAGCTCCCAACGGCTCGCACATGATTGATCGCCGGCGCCAGAATGACCAGCAAAATTCCGCATGCCGCGATCGGCGCGAAGGCAAGGCCGGCAATACCGCTGATATCCCAGGCCATGCCGCTGAGCACCGGCACGATGACCGCGCAACTATAGCTGATGGTGAACATGGCGGCGGTGACGCGATGTACGTCGTCGGGCGGACTGAGCAGTGGCGGCAGCGCCAGCACCAGGATCAGGATTGCTGCGGCGGCGAAGCCTTGCACCGTGGCGGCTACCACGATCCAGGCGCCAGTGCCGAACACGATGCCGACGGTCGCAAGCAGGCAAAGCAACCCACAGATTACATAGGGCCAGGCTTTGCGTTCCAGCCGGCCGGCAACGGCGAGCAACAGGAACGAGGCCGGTATCTGCCCGGCATTGAGCCCTGAAAGCGCCGCGCTGATCCATTCGCCCTGCCCATTGCTGCGCAGGTAATCGGGCAGGAAGGCATTGGTCGCGAAATAGGTGGCGTTGATGGTGCCGAGCATGATGCCAAGCCGCCAGATCAGTCTATCGCGCCAATCGGGCCACCAGCGCCGTCGCGCGGCCATCGATCCAATCTCTGCCGGCCGTGGGGCGAAGGCCAGAACAAGCAGCGCGATCGCGCCAACGGGCACGCTCCACGCCACGAAGCCCCACTGCCAGCTGCCGCCGACCATCGGCAATACCAGCGGCAGCATCAGCGCCACCGGCAGGAGTTCGCCGATCAACAGGCCGTTGGTATAGACCGCAGTGGCAAACCCGATGCGGTGCGGCAGCCAGGCGCGCACGGTCGTTGGCATGGTCACCTGCATGATGGCGACGCCCGCACCCATCGCCACGGTCATGGCATAGAGCCAGCTCACCTCCGGCAGAACGCCGCGCAGCGCGCCGCCGATGGCGGTGAGCATCAGGCCAACAACCAGTGCGGCGCGCACCCCTAACCGCGCGATCAGCAACGAACCGGGCACCGCAGCGATGGCGAACAGCATCGACGGCAGGCCGGTGAGAATGCCGATTTCCGTCGCGCTCAGCTTCAACCCGTCGTGAATCAGCGGAATGACCGGCGGCACCGCCAATATGGTCAGGCGCAGACCGATGCCTGCGAGCCAAAGCAGCAGGAATGAGGTCAGGAATTGCGCCTGCGACGGCGCGTCGCTGGGCCTATGCATCGATGAACCCGGCATGGCGAATGATTATTTTCAGACAAGACTTTGGTTCTTTTGGTGGACGAGATATACCGGAGACGGTCCACCAGTTATAAATACAAGACGCGATAATTCCATACCATAACAAACCGTACTATGAGCCGGTTCATGAATTGACGCCGCGCTTGCCTGCCGCCAGGAGTTCTTTGCGGATCAAGTCAATCAGTGAATCGATCTTTGCATCGAACTTAATTCCGCGGATTTTGAACGCAGCGGCAGCGGCCATGTCGGCATCTTTGTCGCCAATCAGGAAGCTACGGCCAAGATCGATCGACCATTCGCGCGCGGCGCGTTCGAGCATGCCGGGCTCGGGTTTTCGACAGCGACATCGAACCGTCAGCTCTTTCACCGTCCCTTCGGGATGATGCGGGCAAAAATAGAAGGCATCGATATGAGCGCCCTGCATCCGCAAGCTATCCTGCATTTGGGCGTGGAATTGGTGCATGGACGCTTCATCGTAAAGCCCACGCGCAATGCCTGACTGGTTGGTGACGACGAACACGAGATAGCCGGCCTTGTTGAGCAAACGCACGGCCTCGGGGGCGCCAGCGATCCATTCGAACTGATCGGGCCTGTAGGCGTAGCCGTGGTCGACATTGAGCACCCCGTCGCGATCGAAAAACGCCGCCGGACACTGACCCTGGTCGCTGCGCAAGAATTGTCGCTCCGTCTTTCTGAAGGGATGAATTTACCTATATACGTGGCGAAGCATGACCGGGTAAAAGACGCGCGTCCAGTCCAGCATTGGTAAGAAGCCTTATGGCACAGCCATTGTTATTCGATCTCCGAGGAAGGCGCGTCTATGTCGCCGGCCACAGTGGCATGGCCGGATCGGCGATCGTGCGTCGGCTGGCCGGCGAGGGCTGCGAGATTCTGACCGCCCCCCGGCAGGCGCTGGATCTAACCCAGCAATCCGATACGGAGCGCTGGCTGGAGCAGATGAAACCCGACGCGGTGTTTCTCGCCGCCGGCCATGTCGGCGGTATTTTTGCCAACGATGCGTATCCTGCCGATTTCATTGCCGACAATCTGGCGATCGGTCTCAATGTGATTCGCGGGTCATATCGGGCCGGCGTCAAGAAACTGCTGGCGCTTGGCTCGTCCTGCATCTATCCAAAACTCGCCACCCAGCCGATGTCGGAAGATGCGCTGCTGACCGGGCCGCTCGAGCCGACCAACGAATGGTACGCGGTCGCCAAGATTGCGGCCATCAAATTGTGCGAAGCCTATCGCAAGCAGCACGGCGCCGATTTCATCTCGGCGATGCCGACCAACTTGTATGGCCGCGGCGACAACTACCATTCAAAGAACAGCCATGTTCCGGCCGCGCTGATCCGCCGCTTTCACGAAGGGAAACTGGCAAACGCGCCGACGGTAACGGTGTGGGGCACCGGAAAACCGCGGCGGGAGTTTTTATGCTCCGACGATCTCGCCGACGCCTGCGTGTTTCTGATGAAGCACTACTCCGATCTGCCCTTTCTCAACGTCGGGACCGGTGAGGACGTCGCCATTGCCGACTTTGCGTCGGAGGTCGCCCGCGTCGTCGGTTATGACGGCAGGATTGCGTTCGACACCACGCGGCCGGACGGTCCGCCGCGGAAACTGCTCGATGTTTCGAAAATCAAAACGCTCGGCTGGTCGCCCAAGATCGGGCTGCATGAGGGCTTGGCCACCGCTTACGCCGACTTCCTCGCCGGTGGCGGCCGCATGGTCGACTGAGCCGAAACGATCAGGGTGACGGGTCGCGCGCCAGCGTCTCAGTTGCGTATTCTTAAAGCAGTTTGTTGCGAAATGTCCTAAACTTAACGCGTTGGCCCGTGGCTGCCGAATGCAGCACATATGGATCTAATTGAAATGCCCTCGCCACCGATTCTGAGCTTTGTCGTCCCTTGCTACAACGAACAGGCGGTGCTGCCGCACACGCTGCGCGAACTGTTGGCGACGCTCAAGGGGCTCATGTCAGAGGGAATCATTTCGAAAAAAAGCTATTTGTTCTTTGTCGACGACGGCAGCCGCGACGATACCTGGTCATTGATCGAGAAAGCGCATCGGGATAACCAGAAACAAGTGCGGGCGCTGAAGCTGTCGAGGAATGTCGGCCATCAAAACGCCCTGCTGGCCGGTCTGCTTGGGCAGATCGGCAAGGCCGATGCGGTTATTTCATTAGATGCCGATTTGCAGGACAACATTGCCGTCACCAAGCAAATGATCGATCGGTTTACCGCCACCGGCGCGGATATCGTCTTCGGCGTTCGCAGCGAGCGGCCGACCGATACCATGTTCAAGCGGAAGACGGCTCAATGGTATTATCGTTTCTTGCGCTGGCTCGGGGTCGAGGTGGTGCTCGATCATGGCGACTTCCGTTTGATCAGCGACCGCGCCTTGCGCGCGCTCGCCCAATTCGGCGAA
>JACQDO010000400.1 GCA_016201085.1 Hyphomicrobiales bacterium
ACCGTGGATGCCGCCAACAACATGCAGACGGTTGCCTCGGTCAGCGCAAAACTGACCGATGCCGGACAGGAGATACGCCGCGGCGTCGATCACTCGACCCAGATCGCACGTCAGGCCGTGGCGCGGGCGGGCGAAGCCAACCGCATTATGCAGGATCTGACGGCGGCCGCCGCTCGTATTGGCAAGGCGGTCGATCTGATCGGCACCATCGCCTCGCAGACCAATCTGCTGGCGCTCAACGCCGCAATCGAAGCGGCGCATGCCGGCGAGACCGGCAAGGGCTTCGCCGTGGTCGCGCAGGAAGTGAAGATGCTGTCGAATCAGACCACGGAAGCGACGCGCGAGATCGCCGAGTGTATCGGCAAGGTGCAGTCGACCACCAAGACCGCGGTCGAGGGCATCGAAGCGATCGGCGTGATCATCAACGAGATCGACCAGAACACCGGCAAAGTCATGCAGGCGGTTATCCAGCAGACCGTCGCCCACGAGGAAATCGCGCAGAGCGTCAACCATACTTCGTCCGGCATCCGCGACATCACCAGCGCCATGCGCGATGTCACCGAAAACGCCGTCGAAACCGAGAGCTATGCCGCCACGACCACGGTGGCATCGAGCCAGTTGCTCGAGCAGTCGCACACGCTGGCGACCGATGTGCAGGCTTTTCTGCTCACCTTGCGGCGCGGGGCATTCGACGACAAGGCGGCTTGAGCGGCCCGGCATTCGGCACAGCCAAATGCTTCCTCGCGTCAATGGCCGGCTAAAACTATCGCCGGCATTCTTGTCAAGCCGCAGGATGAATGGGGCAATTCCCCGCAAGCGCGAAACGCTGCAAACAGAACAATTGCGCGCTTCAGGGGGGCACCATGCCGATTTCACGGTTTTTCGGGCGCGCTGCCGCGTCTGCGCTCGCGTGCATGCTGGGCGCCGGCCAAGCCGGCGCCCAGAACTATCCGGTGCGCGACAACAAGGGCTTCGCCGCCACCGACTTCAAAACCATCGCGATTGTTGCCTCGAGCCCGGAAGCATTGGTCACCGGCAACGGCAACCCCGCCAACAGTCTTGCCGACGTTATCAAGCTGGCCCAGGGCAAGCCGCTCAATTTCGGCAGCGCCGGCGTCGGCAGCGGCTCGCATATTGCGGCCGAATATTTCTTCAAGGAGTTCGCCAAAATTCCGGTGACGCACGTTCCGTTCCAGGGCGGCGCGCCGGCGATCAACGCCACGATCGGCGGTCAGATCGATTTGATGGCGACAACACTCGGCGGCGGCGCGGCCGCCCAGATCAACGGTGGCAAGCTCAAGGGCCTGGCGAACGCAAGCAGCAAACGCGCGCCGGTGGTGTCCAATGTGCCGACCTATGCCGAAGCCGGCTATCCGAATTTCGAGGCCGCCTCATGGGTCGGCTTGTTCGCACCGGCCGGCACCAGCCTGGAGTTCGTCGCCAAGCTGAACGCGACCATCGAAGAAGTGATGAAGGACCCGCAGATTCAGCAAGAGCTCACATCGATCGGCTTCGATCCGATTTACGGATCGCAGAGTCAGGCGGAAACCTATTTCCGCGCCGAGGTGGAAAAGTGGGGCAAGATGGTCAAGGCGCTGAATCTGTCGATCAAGTGAGGCGGGGCGCGCTTGAGTTACAAGTCGTCGGGACTGAGCCCAGTATGTTTTGCGATGCGCGCAAGCATGCGCGGACCGATCTCATCGCTATCGTGGAAGGCGAAGACGTAGTCAGGGAAGTCTTGTCTTTGCAACGTTCGGTGTGAGCCAGTTTGTCGCTTGACAGACCAGCCAATCCGCAAAAGCGTGTCGAGTACGCGCCGCGCTTTTGCTGCCGGCCAGCGGCTCATGCAGCTTCAAATAATTTCGCGATTTCGCGAGGCAGGGGTTCGCCGTTATCAAGTCGATCGGCGATTATGCGCAGCGCCAAGGCTTTCACTCTGGAACTGGCCTCGGCTTCGGTTGCGCCATAGGCCATCACACCAGGAAGCGCCGATACTTCGGCAATCCATCGGCCGTCGCCTTCGCGTTCGGTTTCGATTCCCAGCATTAGGATCGCTCAATCTTCCGAATATGGATACCAACAATATTCTTAGCTTTCACGAGCAATTAGGGCAATGGCGCACGACTGGCGCAGTAAAATCAGCGCCGTCGTGTCTTCTTGCAGAACACGTCGTAGACCGCGCCGATGACGACGCGCGCTTCCTCGCTGGCGAGCTTGTAATAGATCGCCTTGCCGTCGCGCCGCGTCGACACCAATCCGTCGGCGCGCAATCGCGCAAGCTGCTGCGACACCGTCGGCTGGCGCAGATTGAGCAGCTCTTCCAGTTCGCTCACCGACTTCTCGCCCTCGGCCAGAATGCAGAGCATCAGCAGACGGCTCTCATGCGCGAGAGCTTTGAGAAACTCGCTCGCGCGCTTTGCGTTGCCGGCGATACGTTCGAGATCGTGCGAGCGATCGCGACTATCGGCGTGTTGCATATCCATTCGCATACCAACGATCGATGAAGCGGCGTATGAATACAGCCATCAGTCGGTCGCGCGCAATGTTTTTCGCAGCAAATGCACGCGTTCCCCACCTGTTCTGGAACTTTCGAGCGACTTAATCAATACACCAAGCAGGCCCCAGAAATGATCGTCGCCGGGATAGCCGCGAATACGGCCGATTTCACGCCCGTTATCGACCAGGACGAACAGCGGCGTGAGTCGTTCAACCGCGATGAAGTCAAGATCGGAAGGCAGCGCGGCCGCGATGTTAACGCGGCGTAACGGCGCGCGCGCGCCTTCCTCGGTCTTGTCATAAACGGGCGCGATCTCGCGATCGAAGGCTTCGCACCAGGCACAGCCTGCCTGTTCGAACATGATCAGCTCGGCGGCGCGAGCGCCGGCATAGCTCGACGCTATGAAAAGCGCGCCGAGCAGCGCGGCGCGAGAAATAAATTTCAACGGAGAAACGTTGCGCGACAATTTCATCCCCTTTGTCATGCGCGATGACAGCGTAACAAATGCAGCGATGCTAAATATATCACAGAAATAGAATATGTCTATGCGGCGACGAACCTTAACAAGCCTGCCCTATTTGACCAATTTTCACGAAATGTTGGTGTGTAATCGCCGCGGCGTGATCGGTTGGGCAGTTGGTGAATGCGTAACGTATCTGCTCGGTTGCATTTGCTGGACAGATGCAAAATCGGCATAGGGGCGTGGAGGTCATGCCCCCACGTCCCCTGCCACACCACCCGGCATGCGGGTCCGCACCGGGCGGTTTGATGGGTTGAGGTTAGCTGGCAAGCAGTGGGACTCCCAGCTGGTTGAAGAAGGTGTTCGGCAACGCCCTGTTGAGCGCCATCGCCGAGTTGTGCCACCAGCGGCGGCTGTTGCCGGCAACTTTCCTGGCCGCACCGGCGGGCATTCCGCGAGCGACCAGCTCGCGGTAGATGACCCGACCTCGCTTCCAGTGCTTGAGTTGCACGGCCCGCAGCCGATGGCGGACCCAACCATCGATGTCGGCAAGCGCGCCCGGTGCCTCCGTGAGCTGGAAGTAAGCCTTCCAGCCCAACAGGTAGGTTCCAAGCGGCTTGCACATCTGCGCGAGGCTGCGTCCGGCACTGCGCCGGGTGAGCTCGCGCACGCGCTCCTTCAGGCGTTCGATGGCCTCGGGTGCTACGCGCCGACGGATCACTCGTCCCTTGGCTACCCAGAATGAGAAGCCAAGGAACTTGGCTTTGGTCGCGCGTGTCACCTTACTCTTGTTCTCGTTGACGCGAAGCTTCAGCTTGCCAAAGAGCTTGCGCAGCGACGCCATCACCCGCTCACCCGCCCGCTGCGACCGCACATAGACGTTGAGGTCGTCGGCGTAGCGCACGAACGCGTGTCCGCGTCGTTCAAGTTCCTTGTCCACCTCGTCCAGGAGAACATTAGCCATCAGCGGCGAGAGCGGGCCGCCTTGCGGCGTCCCCTCGTGCCGTTCGATCACCACCCCGTTCGCGAGCACACCCGCGTTGAGGTAGCGGCGGATCAGCCGTAGCACCCGACGGTCCGCGATCCGTTTGACCAACCGTCCCATCAGGATGTCGTGGTTGACCCGGTCGAAGAACTTCTCCAGGTCGATATCCACCACAACGCTGCGGCCCTCCTGCACGTAGGCCTGCGCGCGACGTACCGCGTCATGCGCCCGCCGTCCGGGCCGGAAGCCATAGCTTGCATTCGAGAAGGTTGGATCAAACAGCGGCTGCAGGACCTGCAACAAGGCCTGCTGGATGAACCGGTCGAGCACCGTCGGGATGCCGAGTTCGCGCTCGCCCCCGCCGGCCTTCGGAATCGCCACCCGTCTCACCGGCTGCGGCTGATAGCGCCCCGCGAGCAGTTCCTCGCGCAGGTGCGGCCAGTGCACACGCAGGTGCTCGGGCAGTTCTTCCACCGTCATCCCATCGATGCCGGGCTTACCCGCATTCTGTCGAACACGCTTCAGCGCGGCCCGAAGGTTCAGCCGTTCACACGCCCTCTCCATCAGGTCGCCGGTTCCTGGGCGCTCGTCCCCACTTCCAGCCGTTGGCGCTTCCACACGCAAGCGCGACCTTTGCGGCTTCACCGCGCCGGCCGTTTGTGCGCTCGGACTTGGCTCCGATTTCTGTGGCATGGCGTCCCCGAGGTGCGTGGGCGTCTCGCCCTTCCCATCATTCGGCCCTTCGCCGCTGCTGTGGCTACTATGGCCTCTGCTGACTTCTCGCTCCGATGATCTTCTCGATCATCGTCACCCTTTCAGGCGTAAGGCGAGATCTCCCCAGGTAAGAACATCGGCCTTCGCTGCACGACCGCCGGATCTACGTTGCCTTGCTTTGGTCACGAGAGCTTCGCGGCTTCATGCCCGCTTGCCCTGCTCGGCTCCGCCTCTTATCCGGTTCCTGTTCGTCGGCCCGCAGCTTCGCTCCCCGCTTCCTTCACGCCGGCCTCACGGAACGACGCTCTGCGGTTCACTTCGCTCGCTGTGACCAGCTCGCGGGAGAACTTCCACCTCCAAGTCGATGCCCATGCTGGGCGCACATGAAAGACGCCACGGCTTGTGACAGCCGTGGCGTCCCAGTTTTCGCGTGCGTTTGGCTCAGTTGCCTTGGAACACCGGCTTCTGCTTGGCGACAAAGGCCTCGTAGGCCCGCTCATAGTCCTTGGTCTGCATGCAGATCGCCTGCGCCTGGGCTTCCGCTTCGATCGCCTCGTCGACGCCCATGTTCCATTCCTGGTGCAGGCACTTCTTGGTCATGGCGTTGGCGAAGGTCGGGCCGTCCGACAGCTGCTTGGCCAGGGCCTGCGCGTCGGCCAGCACAGTCTCCGGCTCGCTCAGTTTGTTGTAGAAGCCCCAGCGCTCGGCCTCGGCGCCGTCCATGATGCGGCCGGTGTAGAGCAGCTCCGAGGCGCGGCCGTGGCCGATGATGCGTGGCAGGATAGCGCAGGCGCCCATGTCGGCGCCGGCGAGACCCACGCGCACGAACAGGAAGCCGACCTTGCTGCGCGCCGTGCCGACGCGCAGATCGGACGCCATGGCGATGATCGCGCCGGCGCCGGCGCAGATGCCGTCGATGGCCGCGACGATCGGCTGCGGACAGGCGCGCATTTCCTTGACCAGTTGACCCGTCATGCGCGTGAAGGCCAGGAGGCCGGCCATGTCGTCCTTGCGCTGCATCTCCACCAACGGGCCGATGATCTCGTGCACGTCGCCGCCGGAGCAGAAGTTGCCGCCGGCTCCGGTGACCACGATGTTCTTGATGCCGTCGGCGTATTGCAGATTGCGGAACAGGTCGCGCAACTCGGCATAGGATTCGAGCGTCAGCGGGTTCTTCCGTTCCGGCCGGTTCAAGGTGATGGTCGCCACCTTGCCCTCGACGCTCCAGAGGAAATGCTTCGGCTTGTAGGTGGAAAAATCCAGTCCGGCGGGATTAAATCGCTTGGCCGTATCGTTCATGGTTCTCGATCCTCTCGATCACTGCTGTTGTTGGAATTAACCGGCGAAAGTCAGTCCGCCGCTCACGCTGATCACCTGCCCGGTGACGTAGGCGGACTGCGGACTGGCGAAGTAGACGACGGCGTCGGCGATTTCCTCGGGCTTGGCGAAGCGGCGGAACGGGATCGCCTTGAGAAAGGCCTCGCGCAGCTTCTCCGAGCGGGTGGCGAGCATCGGCGTATCGGTCGGGCCCGGGCAGACGCAATTGACGTTGATCGAATAGCGCGCGACCTCGCGCGCCAGCGACTTGGTGAAGGCGATCAGTCCGCCCTTGGCGCCGGCGTAAACCGTCTCGCCGCCGCTGCCGACACGACCGGCGTCGCTGGCGATGTTGATGATCTTGCCGCCGTTGGCCGCGATCATCGGCGGCAGCAGCGCCTGGGTGAGATGCGCGGGTCCTGCCAGATTGATGGCGATCACCTTGTTGATGAACTCCGGCGTGTTCTGCATGTAGGGCTGGATGTCGCCCCAGCCGGCGGCGTTCACCAGGATGTCGACGCGCGGATAGCGCTTGAGCACCTCGGCGGCGGCCGAGCGCACCGACTCGGAATTGCCGAGATCGATGGCGACGAAATCGACCTTCAAGCTGGCGCTCGCCGCTTCCGTCTTCAACGCCTCGCCGGCGGCGGCGTTCACGTCGGCGCAGATCGCCGTCGCGCCCTGGCGGGCGAATGCCATTACCGTGGCCTTGCCGATACCGGACGCCCCGCCCGTCACCAGCGCTACCTTGCCGTCGAACATCATAGTCTTACTCCTGTTTCAATTTTTCTGCGGCTTGTTCACTTGTCGGCCGCGCGGCGAGAAATGCCTGCACGCGTTTCTGCGTTTCGGGATTGCTCAGCAGCGACCGGGTGTATTCCAATTCCTCGGTAAAGCCGCCGCGGCCGGGCTGGCTGGCGGCGGCGATGCAGGCCTTACAGGCGGCGAGCGCCGCCGCCGGCAGATCGGCGATGCGCTTGGCGAGCTCGGCCGCGCGTGCCGGCAGCTCGGCGCGCGGCGCCGACCAATGCACCACACCGAGGCTGGCGGCGGTTGCGCCATCGAGCACTTCGGCGCCTAAGATCAGCCGATTGGCGAGCGATGGACCGCACAGCCGGGTGAGCCGCTGCGTGCCGCCGGCGCCGGGGATCAGGCCCAAGCGCGCTTCGGGAAGTCCGACTTTGGCTTCGTTGGCGGCGATGCGCAGGTCGCAGGCGAGCGCCAGCTCGAAGCCGCCGCCCAGCGCGGCGCCGCCGATCTCGGCCAGCACGACCTGCGGCAGTTCCTCGATGCGGAAATAGAGCCGCTGGATACCGGCGACATAGGCATACATGCGGTCGGGGCCGTCGGCCATGTCCATGCGGCCGCGCATTTCCTTCAAGTCGGCGCCGGCGCAGAACACCTTCTGGTCGGAGCGAATATGCAGGACGGCGCAGGACGCGTCGAGCCGGTCGAGCGTGGCATCCAAAGTTTGCACCCATTCGTCGCTGATGGCGTTGACCGGCGGGCGGCTCAGCGTCAGCGTGGTGACGGCTCCGGAGGTGCTGATCTTAAACATCAGTTGCGCCTTTCCTGGCCGGCTTCGGTCACCAGCGCGCGGCTGATCACCAGCCGCTGGATGTCGTTGGTGCCCTCGTAGATTTTGCTGCCGCGCACGGCGCGATAAATCCGCTCGACCCCGGCTTCCGCCATGTAGCCGGCGCCGCCCATGGTCTGGATAGCGTCGGAACAGATGCGCTCGGCGGCTTCGGTGGCGAACAGCTTGGCCATCGAGGCTTCCTTGAGGCACGGCATGCCTTGGCTGCGCAAAGCGGCGGCGTGCAGCACGAGCTGGCGCGCCGCTTCGAGCTGGGTCGCCATGTCGGCGAGCCGGAAGGCCACCGCTTGATGTTCGATGATGGTCTTGCCGAAGCTGCGGCGCTCTTGCGCATAGGCGAGCGCGATCTCGTGCGCGGCGCGCGCCATGCCGACCGCCTGCGCGGCGATGCCGATGCGGCCGCCTTCCAGATTGGCGAGCGCGATGCGATAGCCTTGGCCCTCGGCGCCCAGCCGGTTTTCCACCGGCACGGCGAGCTGATCGAACTGCACCTCGCAGGTGTCGGAGGCCTGCTGGCCCATCTTGCTTTCGACCCGGTTCACGTAATAGCCGGGCGACTTGGTATCGACCAGGAAGCAGCTAATGCCCTGCTTGCCGAGCGCCAGATCGGTGGCGGCGATGACCAGCGCCACGTCGGCGTTCTTGCCCGAGGTGACGAACTGCTTGACGCCGTTGAGCACATAGCTGCCGTTGCGTCGCTCGGCGCGGGTGCGGATGGTGCCGGCATCCGAGCCGCTCTGCGGTTCGGTCAGGCAGAAGGCGCTCAGCATCTCGCCGCGCGCCATCGGCCGCAGGTATTTCTCTTTCTGTTCGGGCGTGCCGTATTCGACCAGCGGCATGCAGCCGACCGAGTTATGGCCGCTCACGATGGTGGAGACCGCGCCGTCGCCGGCGGCGATTTCCTCCAGCGCCAGCGCATAGGAGACATAGTCGGTGCCGGCGCCGTCCCATTCCGGCGGCACCGTCATGCCCATGAAGCCGAGGCTGCCGAGTTCGCGCAGCGCCGCGCGCGGAAACACGGACTTGCTGTCCCATTCGGCCGAGTGCGGCGCCAAGGCGCGCCGCGCGAAGTCGCGCGCGGTGTCCCGCACCTGTTCCTGTTGCTCGGTCAGCAGCATGGGCTCTACTCGGCTGCCTGGCGCCTTGTTGCCTCGCGCGCCTTGAGGGCTTCGCGGGCGATGATCAGCTTCTGTACTTCGGTGGCGCCCTCGTAGATGCGCAGCGCGCGGATTTCGCGATAGAGCGCCTCGACCTTGACGCCGACGCGCACGCCGTTGCCGCCGAAAATCTGCACGGCGCGATCGATGACGCGTTGCGCCATTTCGGTGGAAAAGGCTTTCGCCGTCGAGGATTCGCGGGTGATGCGCGGCGTGCCGCGGTCTTTTTCCCAGGCGGCGCGGTAAACCAAGAGAGCGGCGGCGTCGATGTCGATGGCGCTGTCGGCGATAGCGGCTTGCGTCAACTGCAGATCGGCGAGCGGCGCCCCGAACAAAATGCGGGTGGCCGCGCGTTCGGTCATTTCGTCAAAGCCGCGCCGCGCCAGGCCGAGCGCGGCGGCGGCGACGGTCGAGCGGAAAATATCGAGCGTCGCCATGGCGACCTTGAAGCCTTCGCCCGGACCGCCGAGCTGGTTGGTCAGCGGCACGCGGCAGCCGGTGAAACGCAACGCCGCCAACGGATGCGGCGCGATCACCTCGATGCGGGTGGCGATCTCGAGGCCCGGCGTGTCGGCGTCGACCACGTAGGCGGTCAGGCCCTTGGCGCCGGGCGCCTCGCCGGTACGCGCGAACACCACATAGTGGTCGGCGATGCCGCCATTGGAAATCCAGGTCTTCATGCCGTCAATGCGGACATGCCCGGGGCCATCCTTGGTCGCGGTCGTCGCCAGCGCGCTGACGTCGGAGCCGGCTTCCGGCTCGGACAGCGCGAAGGCGGCCAGATGACGGCCCTCGCGCACCGGCGGCAGATATTTGGCCTTGATGTCGTCGCTGCCGTAGAGCGAGATCGAGCCGGTGCCCAGCCCCTGCATGGCGAAGGCGAAATCGGCCAGGCTGTCGTGCCAGGCGAGGGTTTCGCGCGCCGCGCACAGCGTGCGCACGTCGAGCTTCTCGTGCAAGCCGCCATAGGCCGCCGGCACCACCGCCTTCAGCCAGCCGGCATCGCCCAGAGCGCGCACCAGCGCGCGGCAGGACTTGTCGACGTCGGCATGATCGACATGTTTGTGCACTTCGCGGCCGGCCCATTCGGCGAGCGAAGAGCCGAACTGGCGATGGCTCGCGTCAAAGAACGGCCAGGAGAAATGGGACAGCGGCGGCATCATCGATCTCCACCGTTTGCATTGATCGTCTTGTCGCGCAGCATGTAGCGCTGCACTTTTCCGGTCGCGGTCTTCGGCAGGCTGTCGACGAATTCGATCCAGCGCGGATATTTCCAGGGACCGATCGTGCGTTTGACGTGAACCTTGAGTTCCTCGTACATCGCGCGGCCGGCGTCGTTGCCGCCGAAATCCTTGAGCACGACATAGGCTTTCGGTTTGACCAGGCCGTTGTCGTCCTCGGCCGGCACCACCGCGGCTTCCAGCACCAGCGGATGGCTGACCAAGGCCGCCTCGACCTCGAACGGCGAAACCCAGATGCCGCTCACCTTGAACATGTCGTCGGTGCGCCCGGCGTAGGAGTAGACGCCGTCGGCGCGACGCATATATTTGTCGCCGGTGCGGGTCCATTCGCCGAGGAAGGTGCGGCGCGATTTCTCGCGCTGATTCCAGTAGCCGACCGCCGCGGATTCGCAGCGCACCAGCAGCTCGCCGAGCTCGTCGTCGCCGACATCCTTGCCGTTCTCGTCGACCAGCCGCAGCTCGTAACC
>JACQDO010000019.1 GCA_016201085.1 Hyphomicrobiales bacterium
TCCAAGGGCATTTCGGCCGGCAAATCCAACAACACCTATCGCGGGCTGGTCTCGGCGCACCGCAAGGCGACGGGCGCGCGCAACTTCACCAACTGTGACTCGCTGTTGATCGGCAACCAGTGCGGCGCGCATACGGTGCCTTACATCGAGGCGAAGAATTCGTCCGCGGTGTTCGAACACGAGGCCTCAACCTCGAAAATCTCCGAGGATATGCTGTTCTACTGCCAGCAGCGCGGCATGTCGGCGGAGGAGGCGACCGCGCTGGTGGTCAAAGGCTTTGTCAAGGACGTGTTGCAGCAGTTGCCGATGGAATTCGCGGTCGAGGCGCAGAAGCTGATCTCGATCTCGCTTGAAGGAAGTGTGGGGTAGGGCGGGATATCCAAATGAAAACTATTGCGACCATTAACTTTAAAGGCGGCGTTGGGAAAACAACCGTGACATGGTGTCTCGGTGACGTTCTGTCGACGTATTCGCGTTCGAAGGTCATTTTGTTCGACCTGGATGCGCAGATGTCTCTGACACAGGCGATCGCATTGGACGCAGAGGGAAATTCGTCCGGAAAGTTTGCCTCATGGTACGAAAATGCAGCAGCACATGACAAAACAATCTTTTCTGCATTACGAAAATTTCTTGAAACTGATCTGACCGGCTTTCAAGCTGATAACGGATTTGTCTTTCGGCTTGCAGAAAATTATCACTTCGTTCCATCAACCGAGCAATTGTATTGGCTCGAACTTGAGGCGCCTGATCCTGGAAAGGGCAAGTTCTTCATTAAGAACTTACTTGGAAAAGTAGAAAATTCCGGCGCGTTGCCAAAATATGACTACGCGCTCTTTGATTGCCCCCCGTCGTTTACGATGCTGTCATATAGCGTTCTCACATCGTGCGACCTTATTCTTATTCCGTTTAATCCGGATTTCTTTGCGGCAAAGGGCGTGGGCCTATTAATTGCTGGCCTTCGGCATCGCATTCAACCACATCCCATTCCAAAATTGGCCGTATTCGCAAACAGGGCGCGAACGTACGGTGGAGAGCCAACGAAACTAGCGCGGGCATGGATATCTGATGTTCGCGCGGCCTGCGACAACGTAAGCAATCAAACCTCGTGGAGGAACTTGCGAACGTTAAGGAAGCGCTCCGGGAAACGTCGCGGCAATTGCTGCGTATTGAGAGGCGCGTAACGGCAGCATTCCCATCGGCTATGAAAGCCAGTCGTGCTCAAACCAAACATTCCTCTTCCGAGAAAAGGCTTCGCCTTGATGAAGCTGCGGCGCAACAAGTCATTGCTAGCTTGAAAGAAAGAATATCAAAGGGCGAACAGATAGAAAGCCAACTCACGGACTATTCAGTGAAACCCAATCTCCAAATCATAGCGAGAATTCTTGGAATGACAAATGTCAAGCTTCCGCCAAAAGACGAGCTCGTGAGAAGAATATCGACGCGATTGCGACAAAGCGTATCCGTGACGACGGGATTCCACGAAGAAACGCGTGGCTACACCGGTAGCGATGAAAAAGTACGATAGCGCGAACAAAAGAAGTGAAATAAATGCTTGAAATCAAAAATCTGCATGCCGAGGTCGAGGGCAAGAAAATTCTCAACGGCCTGACGCTGACCGTGAACAAGGGCCAGGTCGCCGCCATCATGGGCCCGAACGGCTCCGGCAAGTCGACGCTCGCCTATGTGCTCGCCGGCAAACCGGGCTACGAGGTGACCGAGGGCGAGGTGCTGCTCGACGGGCAGAACATCCTGGAGCTGTCGCCGGACGGGCGCGCCGCCAAGGGCGTGTTTCTTGCCTTCCAGTATCCGGTGGAAGTGCCGGGCGTCGCCACCATGACTTTCCTGCGCACCGCGCTCAATGCCCAGCGCAAGACGCGCGGCGAGGGCGAATTGTCGACGCCGGAATTCATGAAGCTGGTGCGCGACACTTCGACCAAGCTCGGCGTCAGCCAGGAGCACCTGCGGCGTGCCGTCAATGTCGGCTTTTCCGGCGGCGAGAAGAAACGCAACGAAATCCTGCAAATGGCGATCCTGCAGCCGCGCCTGGCGGTGCTCGACGAGACCGACTCCGGCCTCGACATCGACGCGCTGCAGATCGTGGCCGAGGGCGTCAATCGGCTGCGTTCGCCCGAGCGCTCGATGATCGTCATCACGCACTATCAGCGCCTGCTCAACTTCATCGTGCCCGACGTGGTGCACGTGCTGGCCAAGGGCCAGGTGGTCAAGACCGGCGGCAAGGAGCTCGCGCTCGAGTTAGAGGCCAAGGGTTACGCGCAATTCGTTGGCGAGGCAGCGTGATGAACGTTGAACTGCGCCCAGTGAAAACGGAGGCCGAGCAGGCGCTGAGCGCCGCTTACGCGGCCGCGCGCGCGACGCTGCCGGGCAAGGGCGATGTCGCTAAACTGCGCGAGGACGCATTTCGCCGCTTCGAGACGCGCGGGCTGCCGCATCGCCGCGTCGAGGAGTGGAAATACACCGACCTGCGCGCCTTGCTGCGTACCGCCTATCCGCTGGCGCCGGCCCCCGATGCCGCGGCGCATGCGCGGGTGCGGAACGCCGGAGGAATACTGAGCGGGGTCGACCGCCGCCGGCTGGTGTTCGTCGACGGCGTCTTCGCGCCGGAGCTGTCCGATCTGACCGAGGAAGAGGGGCTCACCATCGGCTCGCTGGCCGAAGCTTTGACCAAGGCCGACCCGCTGGCCATGGCGCGGGTCGGCAAGACCTTTGTCACCGAGGACGTCGCCGTCGCGCTCAACACCGCGCTGATGGGTGACGGCGCGGTCATCCGAGTTGCCGCCGGTGTTGCGCTCCGGCGGCCGATCCATCTGATTTTTGCCGCCAGCAACGACCGGCCGAGCGCAAGCTACGTCCGTTCGCTGATCGTGATCGAGAAGGGCGCCCACGCCACGATCGTCGAGAGCTACGAGGGCGCCAGCTCCCAGATCAATAGCGCGCTTGAGCTTATCGTCGGCGACGACGCCCGCGTCGACACCATCAAGATCGCGAGCGGCCGCGCATTGCAGATGGCGAGCCTGCTGGCTACCGTCGGCGCGCGCGCGATCTTCAACAGTTTCGCCTTTGCCGCCGACGCCGAGCTGGTGCGCACGCAAAGCTTCATCCGCTTTGCCGGCGAGGATACCAAGGCCGCCGTGCGCGGCGTCAGCCTGCTGCGCGGACGCGATCATGTCGACAACACGCTGCTGATCGAGCACGCCGCGCCGCATTGCCAGAGCCGCGAGCAGTTCCGTGCCGTGCTCGACGGCGACAGCCGCAGCGTTTTTCAGGGCAAGATCGTGGTGCAACCGCACGCGCAGAAGACCGACGCCAAGATGCTGACGCGCGCGTTGCTGCTGTCGGAAACGGCGGAAGCCGACAACAAGCCGGAGCTGGAAATCTTTGCCGACGACGTGGTCTGCGGCCATGGCGCCACCGCCGGCGCGCTCGATCCGGGCCTCAAGTTCTACCTTATGTCGCGCGGCATTTCCGAGAAGGAGTCCGAGGCGTTGCTGATCGAGGCCTTCATCGACGAGACGATCGAAGAGATCGCGCATGAGGGCATTCGCGACGCGCTGAAGTTTGCCGCGCTCAAGTGGCTGGGGGTGCGCTCATGACGCGGACTTCCTGTCCCGGGCGCACTGCAGCACGCAGTGCTGCTGTGCAGAACCGGGACCGTTACGGGCACCGAATTTGGAAAGGTCCCGGATCAGCGATGCAGCATTGCATGCTGCATCGCGTCCGGGACAAGAGGCAGTAATGCATCCGGCAGTCAGCAACGGCAGCTACGACGTCGGGCAAATCCGCAAGGATTTCCCCGCGCTGGCCATGCAGGTCTATGGCAAGCCGCTGGTCTATCTCGACAACGCGGCCTCGGCGCAAAAGCCGCAAGCCGTGCTCGACCGGCTCACCCGGGCCTATACGTCGCAATACGCCAACGTGCACCGCGGCCTGCATTATCTGGCCAACGAAGCGACCGAGGCTTATGAGGCGGCGCGCGAGAGCGTGCAGCGATTCCTCAATGCCTCGCGCAAGGAAGAGATCGTCTTCACGCGCAACGCCACCGAGGCGATCAATCTGGTGGCCGCCACTTTCGGACGCGAGCGCATCCGGGCGGGCGACGAGATCGTGCTCTCGATCATGGAGCACCATTCCAACATCGTACCGTGGCATTTCCTGCGCGAGCGCCATGGCGCGGTAATCAAATGGTCGCCGATCGACGAAGACGGCAATTTCCTCATCGACGAGTTCGAAAAGCTGCTGGGGCCGCGCACCAAAATGGTGGCGATCACCCAGATGTCGAACGCGCTCGGCACCGCGGTGCCAGTGAAAGAGGTGATCAAGCTCGCGCATGCGCGCGGCATTCCGGTGCTGGTCGACGGCGCACAGGGCGCGGTGCATCTCGACGTGGACGTGCGCGACCTCGACGCCGATTTCTACGTGATGACCGGCCACAAGCTGTACGGCCCGACCGGCATCGGCGTGCTGTATGGCAAATACGATCTGCTCGCCGCCATGCCGCCGTTTATGGGCGGCGGCGAGATGATCCGCGACGTGTTCGAGGACCGCATCACCTATGGCGAACCGCCGCATCGCTTCGAGGCCGGTACCCCGGCAATCGTGCAGGCAATCGGACTGGGCGCCGCCATCGACTACGTCAATTCGGTCGGCAAGGCGCGTATCCGCGCGCACGAGAACGTGCTGGTCAAATACGCGCATGAGCGGCTGGGCGCGATCAACTCGTTGCGCATTATCGGCAATGCGGCGAACAAGGGGCCTATCGTCTCGTTCGAGATCAAGGGCGCGCATCCACACGATGTCGCCACCATCATCGACCGTTCGGGTGTTGCCGTGCGCGCCGGCACCCATTGCGTGATGCCGTTGCTCGCCCGCTACGGTCTCACCGCCACCTGCCGCGCATCGTTCGCCATGTACAACACCAAGGATGAGGTGGACGCGCTCGCCGCCTCCCTGATCAAGGCGCAGGAATTTTTCGCATGACGGAAAACAGCCACGCGACCGAAAACACCTCGGTGGCCGAGAAGCCGCCGGAGAACGCCGCGATCAGCGGCTCCTCCGCGCTAACGCAGGAGGAGATCGACCGGCTCAGCGACGGCATCGTCGCCGCCATCAAGACCGTATTCGATCCGGAAATTCCGGCCGACATCTACGAACTCGGGCTGATCTACAAGATCGACATCGGCGAGGACCGGGCGGTGAAGATCGACATGTCGCTCACCTCGCCCAACTGCCCGTCGGCGCAGGAACTACCGATCATGGCGGAGAACGCCGTGGCCAGCGTGCCGGGTGTCAAGGAGGCCAAGGTGGAGATTGTCTGGGATCCGCCTTGGGACCCGAGCCGCATGTCGGACGAAGCGCGGCTGGTCTTAAATATGTGGTGAAACATATTAGATAGAGTGGAGACGAGGACCGAAATGGCGACTGCCCGACCCAGACCCCAGGTGATGCGGCTGACCGATGCCGCCGCAATGCGCATCAAGGACGTGATGGCGCGCGCGCAACAGCCGGTCGCCGGCGTGCGCGTCGGCGTCAAGAACGGCGGCTGCGCCGGCATGGAATACACCATGGAATACGCCACCGCGGTCAATCCGACCGACGAGGTGGTGGAGGACAAGGGCGTCAAGATCCTGGTCGATCCCAAGGCGGTGCTGTTCCTGCTCGGCACCGAGATGGACTACAAAACGGAAAAATTGTCGGCCCAGTTCGTGTTCAAGAACCCGAACCAGACCTCAGCCTGCGGCTGCGGCGAATCCGTGCAGCTTGCGCCGGCCAAGGATGACGCTGCCGAGGCGCGGTAAATCCGCCGCGGGCTTCGCCCATGGATGCCGACACTATCCGCGATCTATTCGTTGAATTAGGGATGGTGCATGTCCGCCGCATGTTCGGCGGCGCCGGCATCTATGCGGGCGGCGTGATGTTCGGACTGGTGTCGGACGGTCTGATCTATCTCAAGGCGGATACCGAAACCGTGCCGGCCTTCGAGCGCGAGAAGTGCGCGCCGTTCGAATATGCGACCAAGAAAGGCAAAAGGGCGGTGATGTCCTATTGGCGGCTGCCCGACCGGCTCTATGACGATCCCGCCGAACTCGCGCAATGGGCCAGGCAGGCGATCGCGGTTGCGCGCCGGAACGCGGTCAAAAAACCGGCGGCCAAAAAGTCGGCGAAAAAGCCCCGGACAAAGCGAAAAAAAGCGAAGCGATAAAGCTCAGGCCACCTGCACCGAGGCGCCGGTGGCGGCTACTTCCGGATCGGTCTCGCACATCACGCGATTGCGGCCGTGCCGCTTGGCGGCATAGAGGCAGGCATCGGTGCGCTCGATGAAGGTCTGCGCGCTGTCGCTCTTGTGCAGCGTGGCGACGCCGACCGAAATCGTCACCCGGCCGAGATGTTCGCCGGTCGAGCGTTTCATGAGTTCCTTGGTCATCACCGCGCGGCGGATGTGATCGGCAACCGTAATCGCCGAGCGCAGCACGGTATTGGGCAGCACGATGGCGAATTCCTCGCCGCCGTAGCGCGCCGCGGTATCCTGGCCCTTGACGTTCTGCTTCACCGACATCGCCACCAGACGCAGCACCTGGTCGCCGGTGAGGTGGCCGAAGCTGTCGTTGAAATTCTTGAAATGATCGATGTCGGTCATCATCAGCGACAGCGGCTCGTTCTTGGCGCGCGCGTCGGCGATGGCGTCATCGAGCGTGGTGTCGAAGAATTTGCGGTTGGCGAGCTGGGTCAGCGGATCGGTCAAGCTCTCGGTGCGCACCGCTTCGAGGTTTTCCTGCAGCGTGTCGATTTCCTGCTTGGAGGCGTGCAGCCGCTGTTCCAGCTTCTGGTTGGAGGCTTCCATCTCCTTGGCGGTCTGCACCAGGCCTTCGACAATGGCGCGCAGGCCCTCGCGGTCCTTGGAATTGCCGAGCTTCTCGCTCATGTCGGCGAGGCTCTCGGTGTAGCTGTTGGCCGAGCCGGCGGCGGCGTCGATCATCGCCATCACCTGCTCGATTTCGCCCATCACCTGATGGCCGACCTTGTCGATGCGGTCGGTCAGCCGGGTCGGCGACAGATAGGTTTCGTAGATCTGCTCGATATCGGCGTCGGTCAGCGCGCCGCTCTGCTGCAATGTCTCGTTGATCTTCTGGTTGAGCGAAGGGTGGTAGCCGGTGGCGTAGGCGTACCAGACCTCGTAATTGCGCGGGCTGGCTGCCTGGCGCAGCGCCTTGATCTGGCCAAGCGCGATTTCAGCGAACGCCATCGTGCGTTCGTGTTCAGCGGCATGCCCAGTCATCTGGCAAACCCCCGTCCCGTCAGCGGCGGACTTGAAATGTCCCTCCGCGCGCGGCCGGTGGGCCGAGCGCGTCACGCCAGATGAGACGGTATGGCAGGGAGGTGAATCAGCGGTAAATTAGCGATACAGCTCGCCGCTATAATTTGCCGCACGCCTAGCGAGTATACAGGAAAAATTCGTCTAGAATCAGGCTTTTAAGGTCACCGGGCGTAGCAGGAAGGCAGGCAGGTGGCTGCCGTCGGACTCTTCGCTTGCGTCATGATGCGGGCGCTCTTTGTGGGTGCGCGGCTTGGTGGCGTGGCCGCCAGTTTTGTCGGCGCGCTGCCGCGGCTGCTGCTCGCCATGGCGTTCGCCGCGATGCGGCCGCTCGCCGTGGCTGCTTTTGCCATGACTGCTTTTGCCGTGGCCGCGCTCGCCATGACTGCGTTCTGGCCTTGGCGGCCGGCTTTCGTGCGTCTCGGTGGCAGCCGGCGCGCCCATCCAGGGGATTTGCTGGCCGGTCAGCCGCTCGATCGCGGCCACCGCCTTGCCGTCGATCGGCGTGACGATGGTGATGGCGGTGCCGGTGAGGCCGGCGCGACCGGTGCGACCGATGCGATGGATGTAATCGTCCGGATGGTGCGGGACGTCGAAATTGAAAATATGGCTGACGGCGGGGATATCGAGCCCGCGGGCGGCAACGTCGGAGGCGATCAGCAGCTTGGCCTCGCCGTTGCGGAAGGCATCGAGCGCGGCCGTGCGCGCCGACTGGTCGAGATCGCCGTGCAAGGCGACGGCGTTGAACTTGTGGCGCAGCAGCGAGCGGTGCAGCAGCGCCACCTCGCGCTTGCGGTTGCAGAACACGATGGCGTTCTTGAAGCCGTCGGCCGAGCGGATCAGGTTGCGCAGCGTCTCGCGCTTGTCGGCCGGATCGCGGCCGGTGGCGACTTGCAGCTGAGTGATGGTAGTAGCGGCGGTGGCCGGCTTGGAGACTTCGACGCGCACCGGATTGTGCAGGAAATTATCGGCGATGCGCTGGATTTCCGGCGGCATGGTGGCGGTGAAGAACAGCGTCTGGCGCGTGAACGGCACCAGCTTGCCGATGCGCTCGATGTCGGGGATGAAACCCATGTCGAGCATGCGGTCGGCTTCGTCGATCACCAGCAGTTCGACGCCGGAGAGCAGCAGGCGTCCGCGTTCGGAATGATCGAGCAGGCGGCCGGGTGTGGCGATCAGTACGTCGACGCCGCGCACCAGCTTGGCGTCCTGATCGCCGAACGACACGCCGCCGATGATCAGCGCGACCGAAAGCTTGTGGTTCTTGCCGTATTTGATGAACTGCTCTTCGACCTGCGCGGCCAGTTCGCGCGTCGGTTCCAGGATGAGCGTGCGCGGCATGCGGGCGCGCGCGCGGCCCTTTTCCAGCATGGTGAGCATCGGCAGCACGAAGGCAGCGGTCTTGCCGGTGCCGGTCTGCGCAATGCCGAGCACGTCGCGGCGGGCGAGCACGTGCGGAATGGCTTGGTCTTGGATGGGGGTGGGCGTCTTATAGCCGGCCGATGAGATGGCCGAGATAACTTTTTCGGACAAGCCGAGATGAGAAAAGGCCATATAACCTCAGGCAATGATCGTCCCGGGTCCGCGCCGGACATGAAAACCAGTTGCAATGCGCGGGGGACGGTCGAATCTTCGTTCGCACCGGTTAGCCGGGAACATAGGCCCGAAAGGGCCAAAGTCAATGTGCGAGGGTGCTATAAGTCGTATTAATTCTTAATGTTTTCGGCCTTTTTCCGTCATTCCGGGACGCGCCACCCAAGTCGGCTATAGCCGACTTGGGCGTTTAAACACCGCCGATCTCGGGTAAACCCGAGATCGGGGGGCGCGGACCCGGAATCCAGATAAGTTCGCGGGTGTTTTCTGGATTCCGGGTTCGCTCGTTTCACTCGCGCCCCGGAATGACCGAGGGGGTTATTTGGAGCCTAAAATGGCGTCATCTTTACCGCTTGTGCTGGTTCCCGGGCTGCTGTGCAGCGCGCGCCTCTATGGGCCGCAGCTTGCCGCGCTGTGGCCGTACGGCCAGGTTGCCGTGGCCGATCACCGGAGCGACGCCGACATGGCTGCAATCGCCGCGCGCATTCTCAAGGATGCACCGGCCCGCTTCGCGCTCGCCGGCCTGTCGATGGGCGGCTACATCGCCTTCGCGATGCTGAGACTGGCGCCCGAGCGCATCGCGCGACTGGCGCTGCTCGATACCTCGGCGCGGCCGGATACGCCCGAACAGTCGGCGGGACGCCATACGCAGATCGCCATGGCGCAGGACGGCCGGTTTGATGAAATTCCCGATCTGTCCATTCCGCGCTTCCTGCATCGTAATCGCCAGCAGGATGAACGGTTGACCGCGATCGTACGGCAGATGGCGCAAGAGACGGGACCGGAGGCTTTCGTGCGCCAGCTCAACGCGATCCTGTCGCGGCCGGATTCGCGGCCGCTGCTGGCGAGCATCCACTGTCCGACGCTGGTGTTGGTCGGTGACGGCGATCTTGCGACACCGCCGGAGCTCAACAAGGAAATCGCCGACGGCATTTCGGGCTCGAAATATGTGGTGGTGCCGGACTGCGGGCATCTGTCCACACTGGAGAAGCCGGAAGCGGTGAATGCGGCGATGGCCGAGTGGCTGGGCGGTTGAGACGATGAGCGAACCGTTGCACACATTGCGCGTTGCTATGGTGGGATGATCATGTCCGAAACCCGCGACAATGCCGGCGTGATCGCGCCGCCGCCGCTGCTGGCGTTGGCGGCGGTCGTCATTGGGCTGGCGCTCGACTGGCTGCTGCCGGCCTATGTGCTGAGCGTGCTGCTCACAATGTCCGATCGCATCGTCATCGGCGCACTGCTGATTGCTGCCGGGCTCGGGCTCGCCGTTTCCGCCCTTGGGTTATTCAGGTCGGCCGGCACCCATGCCGAGCCTTGGAAGCCGTCGACGACGCTGGTGACCGAAGGCATCTTCAAGTGGCTGCGCAATCCGATGTATGTCGGCCTCATCTTCATCCTGGCCGGTGTGTCCATCCTGCTTGCATCGGACTGGATGCTGGTGATGACAATCGTATTCGCGCCGGTGATCCATTTCGGGGTGGTCAAGCGCGAGGAGCGCTATCTCGAAGCGAAATTCGGCGAGGCTTACCGGCAATACAAAGCACGCGTGCAGCGTTACGGACTGCCGTTCTGAAATGTGCCATTCTTTCCGCGCTTCGTCCCTTTGCTCGGCAGAAAGCGGACGCGTATAGCAGCCAAAACATTTGTCGGGGAGGCTTAGCTCATGCGCACGCAGGTCGGGATCATCGGAGCGGGGCCGGCCGGACTGATGCTGGCGCGCCTGCTGCACATGCAGGGCATCTCGTCGATCATCGTCGAGAACCGCAGTCGCGAATACATCGAGAATCGCATCCGCGCCGGCCTGATCGAGGACTGGGCCGCCAACCTGCTGATCGACGTCGGCGTCGGCGCGCGCATGCAGGCCGAGGGCATGCTGCATTGGGGCATCAACATCGGTATCAACGGCGAGCTGCACCGCATCGATTTCAAGAAGCGTGTCCTTCACAGCGCGAGGATAATCGATTTGTTCGAAGCCTTTCAACTGCGCTTTGTTA
>JACQDO010000401.1 GCA_016201085.1 Hyphomicrobiales bacterium
ACCACGTCGCGGAAGCGTATCTTCTCGTCCTCCTTGGGGAGCGCGAGATGGGTGTGATCGCGGCCGGTGGTCTTCGACAGCGACTCCCAGGCCTTCACGGCGACTTCGCCATTGGTCTCGGGCGCCAGCGACAGGATAACCTCGGTGGCGTCGATATCGCTGACGATGCGGGCAAGCCCCTTGGTCGACCCCTCCTCGGTCACGACGCCATTGAGCTTTTGCAACAGCTCGACTTCGTGCTCGGTGTTCCAGCTCATGCCTTTGCCGCCATTGCCGAGCTTCTGCATGAGCGGGCCTAGCGAGGTGAAACGCTTGTAAAGATTGGGATAATCGCGTTCGACCACGGTCACCGACGGCATGGTCTTGCCGGGGATCGGCTCGACCTCGCCCTTCTTCCAGTCCTTGACGTCGAGCGCCTGGGCGATTTCGGCCGGGGTGTCATGCATGATCGGATTGAGCACGACGTCCTTTTCGACGCCGAGCACTTCCGGCGCGACTTCGGAGAACTTCTTGGCGATCGCCTTGTAGATCTCCCAGTCGCTCTTGCATTCCCACACCGGATCCACTGCCGCGCTGAGCGGATGGATGAAGGGATGCATGTCGGAGGTGTTGAGGTCGTTCTTCTCGTACCAGGTCGCGGTCGGCAGCACGATGTCGGAGTAGACGCAGGTGGTCGACATGCGGAAATCGAGCGTGACCAGCAGATCGAGTTTTCCTTGCGGGCCGTGCTCGTGCCAGACGACTTCCTTCGGCTTCACTTTGCCGGTTTCGCCCAAGTCCTTGCCCTGCACGCCATGCGTGGTGCCGAGCAGGTGCTTGAGGAAGTACTCGTGGCCCTTGCCCGATGACCCCAGAATATTGGAACGCCACACGAACATGTTGCGCGGCCAATTGTCCGGATGGTCGGTGTCTTCGCAGGCCATCTGCAATTCGCCGGACTTGAGCGACTTCGGCACGTAGTCCTTCGGTTCGAGGCCGGCGGCCTGTGCCTTCTTGGCGAGATCGAGCGAGTTCTGCCGCAGTTGCGGCGCCGACGGCAGCCAGCCCATGCGCTCGGCACGCACGTTGTAGTCGATCAACGCGCCGTCCCACGGACCGGCTGGCGCGGTCGGCGACAGCAATTCGTCGATGCCGACGGTCTCGTAGCGCCACTGGTCGGTATGCGCGTAGAAGAACGAGGTGGAGTTCTGCTGGCGCGGCGGCCGCCCCCAATCGAGGGCAAATGCCAGCGGCGTCCAGCCCGGTTGCGGGCGCAGCTTCTCCTGGCCGACGTAATGCGACCAGCCGCCGCCCGATTGGCCGACGCAGCCGCAGAGCACCAGCATGTTGATGACACCGCGATAATTCATGTCGCAGTGGAACCAATGGTTCATGGCGGCGCCGATGATGATCATCGAGCGGCCCTTGGTCTTCTCGGCGTTGAGCGCGAATTCGCGCGCCACCGTGATGATCTGGTCGCGCGGTACGCCGGAGATCTTCTCCGCCCAGGCCGGCGTATAAGGCTCGTTGTCGTCGTAGGATTTGGCGACATGTTTGCCGCCGAAGCCGCGGTCGAGGCCGTAATTGGCGGCAAACAGGTCGAACACCGAGGCGACCAGCGCCTCGCCGTCCTTCAGCTTCACCCGCTTGGCCGGTACCTTGCGCACCAGCACGCCGGGATGATCGGTGCCGGCGAAGTGATCGTGCTCGCGATTGCCGAAATAGGGGAAACCGACGTCGGCCATCTCATCCTTGATACCGGCGAGCGTCAGCCGCAGCTTGGTGTCGGCGCCGTTGGCGTCCTTCTCCTCCAGGTTCCATTTGCCCTTCTCGCCCCAGCGGAAACCGACCGAGCCCTTCGGCACCACGATGTTGCCGGAGGTCTCGTCAAAGGCCACCGTCTTCCATTCCGGATTGTTGCTCTCGCCCAGATTGTTGGCGAAATCGGAAGCGCGCAGCTGCCGGTCGGGAATGAGGCTGTCGCCTTTTTTCACCAACTTCACCAGCATCGGCATGTCGGAGTATTGCCGGATATAGTCCTCGAAATACTTGGTCTGTTTGTCGAAGTAGAATTCGCGCAGGATGACATGGCCCATCGCCATGGCGAGCGCCGAGTCGGTGCCCTGCTTCACCGAAATCCACATGTCGGAGAACTTCGAGGCTTCCGAATAGTCGGGCGTGATCACCACACTCTTGGCGCCGCGATAGCGCGCTTCGGTGTAGAAATGCGCATCGGGCGTGCGAGTCTGCGGGACGTTCGAGCCCCACAGGATCAGGAAGCCGGAATTGTACCAGTCGGCGCTCTCGGGCACGTCGGTTTGCTCGCCCCAGGTCTGCGGGCTGGACGGCGGCAGGTCGCAATACCAGTCGTAGAACGACATGCAGACGCCGCCGAGCAGTGACAGGTAACGCGAACCCGCGGCATAGGACACCATCGACATGGCCGGGATCGGCGAGAAGCCGATGACACGGTCGGGGCCGTGCTTTTTGACGGTATAGGCATTGGCCGCGGCAATGATCTCGGTGACCTCGTCCCAAGTGGCGCGCACGAAGCCGCCAAGGCCGCGCTTAGTCGTGTAAGCTTCGCGCTTCTTCGGATCGGTGACGATCGACTCCCACGCGGCGACTGGCTTGCGCAGCGCCCTCGCCTCACGCCAGAGCTTGAGCAGGCGCGAGCGTACCAGCGGATATTTCACCCGGTTGCCGGAATAGAGGTACCAGGAGTAGCTGGCGCCGCGCGAACAGCCGCGCGGCTCGTGGTTGGGCAATTCGGGACGCGTGCGCGGATAGTCGGTCTGCTGCGTCTCCCAAGTGACGATGCCGCCTTTGACGTAGATCTTCCACGAACAGGAGCCGGTGCAGTTGGCGCCGTGAGTCGAGCGCACGATCTTGTCGTGCTGCCAACGCTTGCGGTAGCCGTCCTCCCAGCTCCGGTCCTCGTTGGTGACGACACCGTGGCCGTCGGAGAAATTATCGACGACGCGGTTGAAGAATGTCAGGCGGTCAAGAAAATGACTCATCGTCTTTAGTCCTTTGATACGGCCGATTACGAGGCAGCGGATGGCAGCGGCTTGCCACGCTCAACATCGTACAGCAGCCCGCCGCGTCGGGTGTAGAAGAACCAAGTGGCCATCACGCAGGTGACGTAGAACCCCATAAACCACCACAACGCAGCCTCCGGCCCGCCGGTGAGCGAAATCGAGGTGCCGTAGCTCTTCGGGATGAAGAAGGCGCCATAGGCCGCAATCGCCGAGGTGAAGCCGATGATCGCCGCCGATTCCATGTCCGCCTGCCGCACCTTGTCGGTGACACTCATGCTTGGGTTGAGGCGGGTGATTTCCTGCCGCATGATCGCGGGGATCATCTGGAAGGTCGACGCGTTGCCGACGCCGGTGGCGAAGAACAGCACCATGAACATGGCGAAGAAGCCCCAGAACGCGCCCGGCTGATCCTTGATGCCGAGGAAATAGAGCACGCCGGCGACCGCTGCGATCATCAGCGCGAACACCCACAAGGTGACGCGGCCGCCGCCGTATTTGTCGGACAGCCAGCCGGTCGCCGAGCGCGACAGCGCGCCGACCAGCGGCCCGAGGAAGACGAATTGCAGCGAGTCGATCTGCGGGAACTGGGTCTTGGCCAGCAGCGGGAAGCCCGCCGAATAGCCGATGAAGGAACCGAAGGTGCCGGTATAGAGCCAGCACATGACCCAGTTGTGCTTACGCTTGAAGATCACCGCCTGATCGGCGAACGAGGCTTTCATCGCCGCGAGATCGTTCATGCCGAACCAAGCCGCGACGGTGGAAATAGCGATAAACGGCACCCAGATGAACCCGGCATTCTGCAGCCAGAGCTGAGTGGTCTTGCCGGCCGCGGTCGCGGTCTGCGGATCGCCGCCGATGGCGCCGAACACGCCGGCCGTGATCACCAGCGGGATGACGAACTGCACCACGCTGACGCCGAGATTACCGAGACCGGCATTAAGGGCGAGTGCATTGCCCTTTTCCGCCTTCGGGAAGAAGAAGCTGATATTGGCCATCGAGGAGGCGAAGTTGCCGCCGCCGAAGCCGCACAACAGCGCCAGCACCAGGAATACGAGATACGGCGTGGTGGGATTCTGCACCGCAAATCCGATGCCGAGCGCGGGGATCAACAGCGACGCGGTCGACAGCGACGTCCACAGCCGCCCGCCGAAGATCGGCGGCATAAACGAGTAGAAGATGCGCAGCGTCGCGCCCGACAATCCGGGCATCGCCGCCAGCCAAAACAGTTGATCGGTCGAGAACTTGAAGCCGACGGTCGGCAGCTTGGCGACGACCACCGACCACACCATCCACACCGCAAAAGCCAGCAACAACGCCGGAATTGATATCCAGAGGTTACGGTTCGCGATGCGCTTGCCGGCCGCCTGCCAAAATTTGCCGTCTTCGATGTTCCAGGTGCTTATTGCGGACATGTCATTCCTCTCGATCTCTATGCATCATTCTTTGCGTTAATTTTGAGAC
>JACQDO010000402.1 GCA_016201085.1 Hyphomicrobiales bacterium
CATGTGCAGGAGCTGGCCCGGCTCGGCGCCCATATCCATCTCGACGGCGAGACCGCCACCATCGAGGGCGTCGAGCGGCTCAAGGGCGCGCCGGTGATGGCCACCGATCTGCGTGCCTCGGTGTCGCTGGTGATCGCCGCGCTCGCCGCCGAAGGCGAGACCATGGTCAACCGCGTCTATCACCTCGACCGCGGCTTCGAGCGGCTCGAGGACAAGCTCGCCCGCTGCGGCGCGGCGATCGAGCGGATCAGCGGGTAGCACTCGCCCGCTCGTCCCCGCGAAAGCGGGGACCCAGTATTTTCATTTGCTGAATTCTGCAATTGTGTCGCTGGATTCCCGCCCACGCGGGAATGAGCGAAAGGAGCATTCGCCTTGGCCACTATCAAAATTCTCAGCGCCGGCGCCGTACAGTCGATGGTGAGCGCGCTCGGCGCCGAGTTCGAGCGCGCGACCGGGCATAAACTCGATCTGAATTTCAACACCGTGGGCTCGCTGCGAAAGCGATTGGAAGGCGGCGAGACGAGCGATCTCGTCATCCTGTCGGAGTCCGCCATTGCCGCGCTCGACAAGATCGGCCTGTTGGTGTCGGGCAGCATCGCCGATCTCGGCCGCACCGTCACCGGCGTGGTCATCAAGGAGGGCGCTCCGCTGCCGGACATTTCCACCCCGGCGGCGCTCAAGGACGCGTTGCTGAAGGCGCGCGCCGTGTCCTATTCCGATCCGGCGGCGGGCGGCTCGTCCGGCACCTATTTCGCCGGCGTGCTGCAAAAGCTCGGCATCGCTGAGGCGGTCAACAAGAACGCCGTGCTGGGCAAGCGCGGCTACGAGGTGGCGCAGGCGGTGGCCGACGGCCGCGCCGAGATCGGCACCACCTTCATCAGCGAGGCGCTGACCGTGCCGGGCTGCATGGTGGTCGGCCCGCTGCCGGGCGAACTGCACAACGTCAACACCTATACCGCCGCCATCCACGCCAAGAGCGCCGCGCCCGACATAGCCCGTGCTCTGCTGCGCAAGTTGACCGATCCCGCCACCGCCGCGCGCTGGACGGCGGCCGGGCTGGAGCCGGCATTCTAGCGGACGCCACCCACCTTGCAGCGTCGCGCGGCTTTGCCTAACTACCCATGGACCGGGAGCTGCTATTTCCATGGACACGCTGAAATTCGTCGTCCTCGATGAGGAGGACCTCGAGGTCGTCTCGACCCACTTGCAGGACGCGGTGGTCAAGGTCGCCGATGTGCATTGGCGGGCGTGGGAAAAACGCGTGGTGATAGCGGTCAACCGTTTCGATTGGGAAAACGCGCAAGACGGCGGTGCCGAATACCGCCGCCGGCGCGCGGCCCTGCGCTTCGAGCGCGTCCTGTCCTGCAAAAGCCGGGACATCAGCCCCGCCGGCAAGGATGCGGTACTCAATCTGCTGGCCGTCGAGTTTGCCGCGACCGACGAGCCCTCCGGGGTGGTCACCTTGGTCTTTTCCGGTGGGGCGGAGTTGCGGCTGGAGGTCGAGTGCCTGGAAGCCGAACTGGCCGATCTCGGACCGACTTGGGTCACCGCCGCCCGCCCGGTGCACAGCCTGCCCGAGGACGAGCAGCCGAAAAGCGGCCGCCGCTGACGGCTAAGGGTCAAGCTCAAGCTGCACCGCAACATTGATTTCGGTTTAGAACCCCTGCGCCACAGGCGCTTGAGGGCGCGCTGCGCTTGATATTTGGGAACTTCAGTGGCGTAGTCATGCCGCTTTCTCCAACAGGGATGAACCTATGCGCAAAATCGTCATTGGAACGGCGCTGCTGCTGGGCGCCGCGCTGCTAACGACCGGCACACCGGCTCAGGCTGCGGTGGGCTGTCTATGCGGCAAGATCGGCGCGCCCGCGGTCTGCGTGGCCACCATCACCGACTGCAACTTCAAGAATGGCGGCGTCTGCGTCCTGGCGTGCGACTACACGGCCCCCAAAGCGGGCATGAAGCACATGCGTCATCATAAAATGGGCAAGAAGCACATGCGCCATCATAAAAAGAGTAAGATGAAGATGTAATCGGGCGACCACGGTCTCCCGGCAAGGCTCCGTCTCGCGACGGAGCCTTTGCTTTTTTGGGCGCTGGCGCGGGCAAAAATGCTAGGTAGGGTTTCGATTCAGCCCTGGGAATGCAATTCGCACCATGCCGATCCGATTGGACAGCCAGAACGCCGACTTTGCCACGCGATTCCGCGCCTTCCTCGGCGTCAAGCGCGAGGCGGCGGCCGACGTCGAGCAGACCGTTCGCGGCATCCTCGCCGACGTACAGGCGCGCGGCGACCGCGCGCTGTTCGAGCTCACCGCCAAATTCGACCGCATCGATCTGGCCAAGATCGGGCTGCGGGTGGCCGCCGCCGAGATCGACGCGGCGGAGAAGCTTTGCAACGGCGAGGCGCTTGCCGCCCTCAAGTTGGCGCGCGATCGTATCGAGGCCTATCATCGCCGCCAGAAGCCTGCGGACGACCGTTTCACCGATGCGCTCGGCGTCGAACTGGGCTCGCGCTGGACCGCCATCGAGGCGGTCGGGCTCTACGTGCCGGGCGGTACCGCGGCCTATCCGTCGTCGGTATTGATGAACGCCGTGCCGGCCAAGGTCGCCGGCTGCGCGCGGCTGGTGATGGTGGTGCCGGCGCCGGACGGCAAGTTGGAGCCGCTGGTGCTGGCGGCGGCCAAGCTCGCCGGCGTCGACGAGATCTATCGCATCGGCGGCGCGCAAGGTGTAGCGGCGCTGGCGTACGGTACTGAGTCAATCGCGCCGGTGGCCAAGATCGTCGGCCCCGGCAACGCCTATGTGGCGGCGGCCAAGCGCTTGGTGTTCGGCCAGGTCGGCATCGACATGATCGCCGGCCCGTCGGAAGTGCTCATCCTCGCCGATGCGACCGGCAATGCCGACTGGATCGCCGCCGACCTGCTGGCGCAGGCCGAGCATGACGCCAGCGCGCAATCGATCCTGATCACCGACGATGCGGCGCTTGCGGAACACGTAGAGCGGGCGGTGGAAACGCAGCTCAAGACCTTGCCGCGCGCCGACACCGCTTCCGCCTCGTGGCGCGATTTCGGCGCCATCATCATGGTGCCGAAGCTCGATGACGCCATTGCCTTGGTCGACCGGCTGGCGCCCGAGCATCTGGAGATCGCCACTGCGGATGCCGAAGCGCTCTCGGCAAAAATCCGCAACGCCGGCGCCATTTTCATCGGCGCGCATACGCCGGAGGCCATCGGCGACTATGTCGCCGGTTCCAACCATGTGTTGCCGACTTCGCGCTCGGCGCGCTTCTCGTCGGGCCTCGGCGTGCTCGATTTCATGAAGCGCACCTCGCTGCTCAAATGCGGGCCGGAGCAGCTGCGCGCGCTGGGACCGGCGGCGATCGCGCTTGGCACCGCCGAAGGGCTGTCCGCGCACGCGCGCTCGGTGGCGATCCGCCTCAATCTCAAATGAGCCCGGCGAAATCACATGCCGCCGACAAGCGGCGCCTGGTTTCGGTCACCCTCGACGAGGCCTCGATTGGCCGTTCCAATGCGGACGTCGAGCACGAGCGCGAGGTCGCGATCTACGACCTGCTCGAGCAGAATTCGTTCGCGCCCGTCGGCCATGACGGCGGCCCCTATGCGCTGCATCTGTCGATCAACAGCAACCGGCTGGTGTTCGACATCCGACTTGAGGACGGCACGCCGGTGATGGCGCATCTGTTCTCGCTCTCGCCGCTGCGCCGGATCGTCAAGGACTACTACATGATCTGCGACAGCTATTATCAGGCGATCCGCACGGCGACACCCGACAAGATCGAGGCGATCGACATGGGCCGGCGCGGCATCCACAATGACGGCTCGAACATCCTGATGGAGCGGCTCAAGGACAAGGTGGCGGTCGATATCGACACCGCGCGCCGCCTGTTCACGCTGATCTGCGTGCTGCACTGGAAAGGTTGACGCCACCGTGTCCGAGCGATCCGCGCGCCCGCATGCGGTCTTGTTCGCCTGCGGCATGAACGCGATCCGTTCGCCGATGGCGGCCGGTCTGTTCAAGCAATTGTACGGCAAGACGCTCTATGTCGCTTCCGCCGGCGTGCACAAAGGCACGCTCGATCCGTTCGCGGTCGCCGTCATGGAGGAGATCGGTGTCGATATCGCCCGCCACAAGCCGATGACCGTCGAGGAACTCGACGAGCTGGAAGGGCTCAATTTCGATCTGATCGTGACGTTGTCGCCGCCGGCGCACCACAAGGCGCTGGAGCTGACGCGCAACGTGGCGGCGCAAGTCGAATACTGGCCGACCGCCGATCCGACCGTGGCGGAGGGCAGCCGCGAGCAGCGGCTCGAGGCCTATCGTAGCGTTCGCGACCAGCTCATGGCGCATATCCGCGCGCGTTTCGGGCCGGTCGGCGGCGGCAACGAGTGAGGATTTCCGCGAATTAACGAGTTAACGCGGCTTGGGTTGAGAAAAGAGTCCCGCTCGGCTAGTTTCCCGCTGCCTTCGCAACGGATTGTCCTTAAAGACCCCCATGATCGGCCGCCCCAAATTCGTGCTCGCTTC
>JACQDO010000407.1 GCA_016201085.1 Hyphomicrobiales bacterium
CGGAGGCAACGCCAGAGTCGGCAAGACTGTTGATCAGGCCGATATCGCCGGTGCGCCGAACGTGCGTGCCGCCGCACAGCTCGACCGACCAGCCGAGCGCGTTGCCGCTCCCCTCGCCCATCGCCACCACGCGCACCTCGTCGCCGTATTTCTCGCCGAACAGCGCACGCGCGCCGGAAGCACGGGCATCGTCGAGCGCCATCAGCCGCGTGGTCACCGGCGCATTCTGCAGCACGATGTCGTTGGCCATGTCCTCGACCTTTTCCAGCTCCGCCGCCGTCACCGGCTTGGGATGCGAGAAATCGAAGCGCAGCCGGTCGGGCGCGACCAGCGAGCCCTTCTGCGCCACGTGGTCGCCGAGCACCTGGCGCAGCGCCTCGTGCAGCAGATGCGTGGCGGAATGGTTCTGCCGGATCGCCGCACGGCGGGCGTGATCGACGTTGAGCAGCAGCGGATCGCCGACCTTGATGGCGCCCTGCTCGACCTTGACGAAGTGCGCGAACAGGTCGCCGGCCTTCTTCTGCGTATCGCTGACAACGGCACGCACGCCCTCGCGCCGCATCTCGCCGCTGTCGCCGACTTGGCCGCCCGACTCGCCGTAGAACGGCGTCTGGTTCATCACCACCACGCCGGCCTCGCCTATTTTAAGCTCGGCGACTTCCCTGCCGTCCTTGACCAATGCGGCCACGACACCCTCGGCGCTTTCGGTCTCGTAGCCGAGGAATTCGCTGGCGCCGACCTTCTCGCGCAGCGCGAACCACACCGTTTCCTGCGCCGCTTCGCCCGAGCCTTTCCACGACTCGCGTGCTTTGGCTTTTTGGCGCTCCATGGCGTCGCGGAAGGCCGCGAGGTCGACGGACAGGCCGCGCGCGCGCAGCGCGTCCTGCGTCAAGTCGAGCGGGAAGCCATAGGTGTCGTAGAGCGTGAACGCGGTGTCGCCGTCGAACATGGCGCCCTTGCCGAGGCCCGCGCTTTTCTCGTCGAGGATGGAGAGCCCGCGCGCCAGCGTGGCGCGGAAGCGCGTCTCTTCGAGCTTGAGCGTCTCGCCGATCAGCGCCTCGGCGCGGGTGAGTTCGGGGAAAGCCTGCCCCATCTCGCGCGTCAGCACGGGGACCAGCTTCCACATCAGCGGCTCTTTCGCTCCCAGCAGCTCGGCGTGGCGCATGGCGCGCCGCATGATCCGGCGCAGCACATAGCCGCGGCCCTCGTTCGAGGGCAGCACGCCATCGGCGATCAGGAACGCCGAGGCGCGCAGGTGATCGGCGATCACCCGGTGCGAGGCTCTGTGCGGCCCGTGCGCGCCGACCTTGGTGAGATCGGCGATGTGCTGGATCAGCGTGGCGAACAGATCGATGGCGTAATTGTCGTGCGTGCCTTGCAGCACCGCGGCGATGCGCTCGAGCCCCATGCCGGTGTCGATCGACGGCCGCGGCAGATTGGTGCGCTCACCGGAGGCGAGCTGCTCGTACTGCATGAACACCAGATTCCAGATTTCGATGAAGCGGTCGCCGTCGGCCTCTGGCGAACCCGGCGGCCCGCCCGGGATGTGGGCGCCGTGGTCGTAGAAGATTTCCGAGCACGGCCCGCACGGGCCGGTCTCGCCCATGGCCCAGAAATTATCGTCGCCGGCGATGCGCAGGATCTTGCTGTCGGGCAGACCGGTGATCTTCTTCCACAGCGTGAAGGCGTCGTCGTCGTCGATATAGACGGTGACCAGCAGCTTCTCCACCGGGATGCTGAATTCCTTGACGATCAGGTTCCAGGCCAGCTCGATGGCGCGTTCCTTGAAATAATCGCCGAACGAGAAGTTGCCGAGCATCTCGAAGAAGGTGTGGTGGCGCGCGGTGTAGCCGACATTGTCGAGATCGTTGTGCTTGCCGCCGGCGCGCACGCATTTCTGCGAGGTGACGGCGCGGCTGTAGGGGCGCTTCTCCAGGCCGGTGAAGACGTTCTTGAACTGCACCATGCCGGCATTGGTGAACATCAGCGTGGGGTCGTTGCGCGGCACCAGCGCCGACGACGCCACGACCGCATGGTCGTTGCGCGCGAAATAATCGAGGAAGCTCTTGCGGATATCGTTGACGCCGCTCATGAAATCGTACCGCCGCGATCCCTTGTAAAGCGCGGGCGGGAATACGGAATCCCCGCCCGGCTTGATGTTTCGGGGCCTATTTAGCGACGGGGGTGCGTGGAGTCCAGGAAGGGCATTGCCGCAGGCAGTCTTCCCCTCTCCCCTTGTGGGAGAGGGTGCACAGCGAATGCCTTCGGCATTCGCGTTCTTTTACCCAAGAACGGCCAGCGCGAAGCGCTGGCCTATGGCGGAGGCAAAGCCGAGCGAGGGCGGGAGAGGGGTCTACATCAGACGCGAGTCTGGACCCCTCTCCCGGCTCGTGCTCGCTATCGCTCCGCACTCGCCACCCTCTCCCACAAGGGGAGAGGGGAAAGCGCAACTGCCGCCCTGCCCTACCTTAAATGGGACGCCGCAAAACGCACCTCGCCCCCGCCCTCGGTGGCGGCCGCTTTACGCAGCCGGGTGCCGACGGGGGCGATGCGTGTACGCGTTACTCGAACTCAGGCGGCTACTCACACGGCCCGTTACGCGACCAATCAAGCAGCCTTGGCCACCCTGCTCTTTTTGGCCTTGGTCTGCGCCTTTTTCTCCACTTTGGACTTCGCCTTTGCCGTCGTATCCGGCGTGGTCCCGTCCTTGGTGTCGCGCTCGGCGTTCTTCTTGGCGAATTTCTCCTTGGCCCTTTCCTTGGCGTTCTTGCGCTTCTCCGGCTTGGGATGAGCGGTCACCAAACCGCTCGCTTCCGGCATGACAACTGCACCTTCTTCAGCAGCTTGCGTTCTGCCATTCGACCTTTTCTCGTTTCGCTCCTTCGCCCTCTGCTGGGCGTTCTTGCGTTTCTCGGGCTTCGGCCGGGTCATCACGAGACTGCCGGTCTCGCGCATGCGGGCGGCAAGCTCGATCACCGGGCTTGGCGCTTCCGTTACCGCTTCAGCATGGGTCGGCTTGGGCTCATCGGGGGCCGGCTCGCGCCGCGCCGCTGCCGGGAATACTGCGAAGGCGTCACCCTTCGGCTCTTCACCGGCCCCGAGCGACGGCGTATCGCCGCCGCCCGGCCTGCCCGCATCCTTTCAAGCCTCGACAGCGGCGTCGTCGTCATCGTCCTTTTCGGGCTCGCCGGCCAAAATCGCCTCGGCGATCAGCCCGGAATTCTGTCGCACCGCCGTCTCGATCTTGGCGGCCATGTCGGGGTTCTGCTTGAGGAACACCTTGGCGTTTTCGCGCCCCTGACCAATGCGCACGCTGTCATAGGAGAACCAAGCGCCCGACTTCTCCACCACGCCGGCCTTGACGCCGAGATCGATGATCTCGCCCAGCTTGGAGACGCCCTCGCCGTACATGATGTCGAACTCGACCTGCTTGAACGGCGGCGCCAGCTTGTTCTTGACCACCTTGACGCGGGTCTGGTTGCCGATCACCTCGTCGCGGTCCTTGATGGCGCCGATGCGGCGGATGTCGAGGCGCACCGAGGCGTAGAATTTCAGTGCGTTGCCGCCCGATGTCGTTTCCGGCGAGCCATACATCACGCCGATCTTCATGCGGATCTGATTGATGAAGATCACCATGGTGCGCGATTTGCTGATCGAAGCCGTGAGCTTGCGC
>JACQDO010000408.1 GCA_016201085.1 Hyphomicrobiales bacterium
GATCAGCGTCGACTTGCCGCCGCCCGACGGGCCGGCGATGACGATGCGCTCGCCGCGCCGCACGGTGAGGTTGACGTCGCGCAGCACGTGGAAGGCGCCGAACCACTTGTGCACGCCGATCATTTCGACCGCGGGCCGCTCGTCCGGCGGCGGCATGGCGGGGCTGGGTACCGGGGTTTCGCTCATCCGCGCTCCCGTCCGGCCGACAGCCGCCGTTCTATGTTCCTGGCGTAGCGCGACATTGAATAACAGAACACCCAATAGAAAATTGCCGCCACCGCGTAGCCGGTCGGGCTGGTCACCGGCGTCGCCCAGACCGGATCGATGCGCGCCACCTCGATGGTACGCAACAGATCGAAGATGCCGACGACGAATACCAGCGTGGTGTCCTTGAACATGCCGATGGTGGTGTTGACGATGTTGGGGATGGTCACGCGCAGCGCCTGCGGCAGGATGATCAGCCCCATTTGCGGCCAGTATTTGAGGCCGAGCGCGGTCGCCGCCTCGTATTGGCCGCGCGGGATCGCCTGCAGGCCGGCGCGCACCACTTCCGCCATGTATGCGGCGTTGAACAGCGCGATGCCGATCAGCGCGCGCAGCAGCTTGTCCGGCGTCAGATCCTCCGGCACGAACAGCGGCAGCATCACGCTCGCCATGAACAGCACGGTGATCAGCGGCACGCCGCGCACGAATTCGATGAAGATCACCGAGAACAGCCGCACCGCCGGCATATGCGAGCGGCGGCCGAGCGCCAGCAATATGCCGAGCGGCAGCGACATCACGATGCCGACCGCCGACACCACGATGGTCACCAGCACGCCGCCCCACAGCGAGGTGTCGACGACGTCAAGGCCGAGCGCCGGCGCGCCCCTCAACAAAATGAACGAGCAGATCGGCAGCACGACGAAGAAATACAGCGCGCCGAGGCCGCGCCGCGGCGCCTCCAGCCACAGCAGCCAGACCACGCCGAACGCCAGCATGGCGAAGAACACATCGACCCGCCAGCGCTGCGGGATCGGATAGGAACCGTAGGTGAAATAATTGAGCCGCTCCCAGACAAACGGCCAGCAGGCCCCGACATGCGGGCGTTGCTCGCTGGCGAGACAGGCGGTGCGGTCGTGGCCAGACCACACCGCGTCGAGAACGAGGAAATCGACGGCGCCTTTGACGATCCAGGCGATCAGCGCCAGCATGACGATACTGAGGCCGACGTTGAAGGCGCTGGAGAACAGGTTGGCGCGCAGCCAGCCCCACGGTCCCCGCATGGCCAGCGGCGGCGGCAGCACCTCGATGCGCACGGTCTGCACGAAGGCGAGGTCGACCGATGCGTCCGCCATCCCGCTCATGCCCGCTCTCCCACCGGCGCGATCAGCCGGTTATAGACGTTCATCGCCAGCGAGGCGGTGAGACTGATGGTCAGATACACCGCCATGGTGAGCGCGATCACCTCCACCGCCTGGCCGGTCTGGTTGAGCACGGTGCCGGCGAACACCTGCACCAGATCGGGATACCCCACCGCCACCGCCAACGACGAGTTCTTCACCAGGTTGAGATATTGGCTGGTGAGTGGCGGAATGATGACGCGCATCGCCTGCGGGATCACGACGAAGCGCAGGGCGAGATTGGGCCTAACCCCAAGCGCCTTGGCCGCTTCCACCTGCCCGTTCGGCACCGCCTGGATGCCGGCGCGCACCGCCTCGGCGATGAAGGCCGCGGTGTATATCACCAGACCGAACAGCAGCGCGGCGAATTCCGGCAGCACCTCGACGCCACCGGTGATGTTGAAGCGGCCGCGTGCGGGGAATTCGAACGTGGCCGGAAATCCATGAAACGCCACGTAAAGCAATGGCGGCAGCATCAACAACGCCGCCATCACCCGCAACACCGGCGCGGGCTTGCCGGTCAGCGCCTGCCGGCGTTTCGCCCAGATGCGATACGCCACCGCCGCCAGCAGGCCGGCGATGAGCGCGACCGCCAAAGCGCCGCTGCCGTCCTGCAAGATCGCTTTCGGCAGCGTGAGACCGCGATTGTTGAGAAACACGCTGCCGGCCACGACGTAGCTGTCGCGCGTATCGGGCAGCGCCTTGAGCACGGCGTTGTACCAGAACAGCAGTTGCAGCAGCAGCGGCAGATTGCGGATCAGTTCGACATAGCCGGCCGCCGCTTTCGCCACCAGCCAGTTGCTCGACAGCCGTGCAATGCCGATCACAAAGCCGAGCACGGTCGCGAAAACAATGCCGAGCCCGCCGACCAGCAGCGTGTTGAGCAGCCCCACCCAGAAGGCGCGGCCATAGGTCGAGCCGCGCGAATTATATTCGATCAGCGTCTGGCTGATATCGAAGCCGGCGGTGGTGTTCCAGAATCCGAAGCCGGTGGCGATGCGCGCGCGCGCCAGATTGTCCGCGGCATTGCTGATGGCCGCGTAAACCAGCAGGCCGACGGCGGCGCACAGCAGCGCCTGATAGATGATGCTGCGCAGAGTCGGATCGGTCAGGAACGATCGCTGCGGCCGGACTGTCGTCTCGGCGGCGGTCATGGAGGCTCAGCGCACCGGCGGTGCGTATTGGATGCCGCCTTTGTTCCACAGCGCGTTCAGCCCGCGGCTGATCTTGAGCGGCGAGCCCTGCCCGACATTGCGTTCGAACGCCTCGCCGTAATTGCCGACATGCTTGACGATACGCACCACCCAATCCTTGGTCAGGCCGAGCTGCTCGCCGAAATTGCCGTCGGTGCCGACCAGCCGCTTGATTTCCGGATTGTCGGACTTGAGCGCGTCGGAAATCGTCTTCGATGTGACGTTGAGTTCCTCGGCATCCACCATCGCGAAATGCACCCACTTCACGATGTCGAACCACTGATCGTCGCCATGGCGCACGGCCGGACCGAGCGGCTCCTTCGAGATGATGTCGGGAAGAATGATGCTGTCACTGGCATTGGCCAGGCGCAGCCGCTCGGCATACAGCCCGGACGCGTCGGTGGTGTAGGCATCGCAGCGCCCGGCGTCATAGGCCTTAATCGCTTCGTCCGCGGTGGCGAAGGTAACGGTCTTGAGCTGCATCTTATGGGCGTTGAAATAGTCGGCGAGGTTGAGCTCGGTGGTGGTGCCCTGCTGCACACAGACCGAGGCGCCGGCGAGCTCGAGCGCCGAATTTACCTTCAGCGCCTTGCGCACCATGAAACC
>JACQDO010000409.1 GCA_016201085.1 Hyphomicrobiales bacterium
CACCGGCCCCTCCTCGGAAAACATCAGCACGGCATCGAGGCCCTTGGAGCGGCGCAGCGTGTCGAGCGCCTGCGCCGGCGTCTGCGCGATCGGTCCCGCGACATTGAACGAGGTGTTGACCGCGACCTCGACGCCGATGCGGCGGCCGAGCGCTTTCAGATAGGCGTAAGTGAGGGGATCGGTATTCTCGCGCACGATCTGCAGGCGGCCGGTGCCGTCGGCATGCACCACCGAGGGGATTTTCGCGCGCGCCTGCGGCTTGGCGTGCGCGGTCAGCACCATGTAGTTGTAGGCATTGTAGTCGGCGTCGCTGGCGCCATCCGACAATTCGAAGAACTCATGCGCCGCTTCCAGCGTCAGCATCGGCGCCAGCGGGCGGATTTCTTCGCGATATTTCACCCGCGCGTTGAGGTTAGCGCGCGTCTGCGGATTGCACGGATTGGCCAGGATCGAGCGATGGCCGAGCGCGCGCGGGCCGGTCTCGGCGGCGCCCTGGTAGAGCGCGAAGATGGCGTCCTGCGACGTCATATACGCCATGAAGTCGGCGAACTGCGCCCGCGCGGCCGCGTCTTCGGCCGGCATCAGCTCGATCCACTCGACATCGGGGCTGGCGGCGAGCCCGGCGCGAATGTCGTTCTCGGCCGGCGGCGCGCCGCAATAGAACGCGTGCTCGATCGGTGCGCCCAGCCCGTAGCCGGCGAGATAGGCGCCCATATAGGCGGCGCCCATGGTGACGCCGGAATCGTTCGGCGTCGGCGGCACCCACAGATGCAGCCGCGTGTCGCGCTTGAGTTCGCGCCGGAAGTAATCGCGGTCGAAATGCTCGAGCATCCGCATGTTGCCGAGCGCGTTGAGGCCGATGCCGCCGGTGAATACCAGCCGGTCGCTGCCGGTTAAGCGGATGAAATGGTCGATGACGTGCATCAGCGCGTCCTCGAACACCATCTGCGTCGCCGCCGCCTTGTCGAGCCGCTCCTGCGTATTCTCCTTGTGGTGGATGTCTTCGACGCGCAGCACCGCGTCCGGATTCCACATGTCCTCCGGCGCGATCGGCGCCCCCAGAATGCGGATGAGTTCGGGCGTGTACGGCTTACGCAGAATATCGCGCTGCCAATTGGCGAGGTCGCGGTTGATGGCGATGCGGCCTTGCGGCAGTAACGCCAGAACCGGTTTCAGCGCGGCGTAATAAAGATTGGTCTGGCGGTCGCCATTGCCATAGGCGGTGGCGCCCATGTAGCGGCCTTCGCTCGACAGCCAGGTCCAGCCGCCCTGGGTCGATGAGATCACCGAATAGAAGATACCGAGCGAGTCGAACACGCTGTTATTGCTGTAGAGCTGCCGCATGCGGCCGCCCTCGCAGACATAAAGTGTCATCGAGCCCATATCGCCGAGCCCGTCGAGCACCGCCACCATCACCGGACCGCTATCGCGCGCGAACGGCGAGGTCGCGAACGAGAACCAGGCATGATTGTCGTGGTGCGGGGTGCCGATCAGCGGTACCCAGTCGCTCAATCCCAGTTGGCGGGCGATATGACGCGGGGCGCGCGAACCGCGGTCGAAGTCGCGCAGATTGAACAGCCCGGTCGGGTCGCCCTTGGTCATACCGATATTGGCCGGCAATTCCTCCAGCAGCGTGCGGATCAGCGTCGCCGACAGCCCGGCATAGTCCCAGGCGCTGAACCAGGCGTCGATGTTCCCGATGTCGAGACCCATGCGCGCCATGGCGTCGCGCAGCGCGGCGATCGCCATTTCCGGATATTTATTGGTGTGTTTGAAGGCGGAAAAGCGCTCTTCCTCGTTGTTGAACAGCAGGCGCGGACCGTTGCGCGTCACTTCGACCAGGGCGATGCCGGAATTGTGGATGCCGGCCGACGAAATGCCGGCCAGATAGACGGTCTCGCCGCGTTCGATCTTTTCCTTGACGGCGCGCACGCGCTCGCGGGCAAAGCGGCTTCCCACCCGGTGGATGGCCAGCTTGCGGTAGAACAGTTCGAGCAACGGCAGCGTGAGGTGAAACCCAGCCGCACCGAGCCAGGGATGGCTTGGTCCAATCCGCATTGAGCGGTCCCCGTGGAAGACTTGTCAGCTATACATCTTATACGGCGGGCCGAATGGCAACTGCCCCGCGCGGCGGATCGTTAAAGGCTGCTAGCGCGCGTTCCGATTCGGTTGAGTCGGTAACGCGCTTGGAGCCGATCTTGCCGATGGTCTGTGCGATGCGCACCGCTTGCCCGACTTTGACGTCGATGTCCGTGTTGCGCCGCCAGCGACCAAAATGGTGCGGTGCCGCGAAAGGTGCGATGTGCCAATAGTGGCATCATGCAGTCGTCAATGGATTAGGCTTTATTGCTCCATTTCTAGATGATGCAATTTTTCTTTATCGAGGATCCGGAGCGAGCGGTTATTAATCTCGATGAGGCCGGCGCGTTGAAACTCGCCAAGCACCTTGCCAACGTAAATGTCGGTTAATCCGGTAGCGTGCGCGATATGATGATGACGCAAGGGAAAGTCCAGCCTTTGGCCATCGACTATTTCTTGTTTTGCAAGTCGCTTCGCCAAGTTCAAGATGAACCAAGCAATTCTCTGGTGGGCACTTTTGCGGCCGATGTTAAGAGCCAGTTGATCGGCCTGGGCGCGCTCGTCGACCCAAATTTTGGTAAGCTTTTCCAGCAAAGCAGGACGCTCAAATAGAACTGTCTTGAGGTCTCTTTGCTTGAATTGTCGATAAGTCACATCCGTTATGGCGTCGACGGAATGTCCGGACATCGGGGCAAAGAGATTGGCTGTGGAAATAAGATCGCCCGGCAGGAGGAACGACAGAATTTGCCGATGACCGTCCGGCGCCACGATCGAGCGCGCTGCCCAGCCATGACAGATGATCGTCACGAATTCGGAGCTTTCCCTCGGATGAATAATCGTATGGCGGGCGGAAATTGTGTGGCTGGTCGATGCCGTGAACCGCGATATATCGATGTTATTGTTTGGACCCGACTTAGGGCCTGTCTTCAGTTGAGCAGGATCGTAGCGGCGGCTAATTGCACGCCGGCGAGAAAATTTCTGGCGAGTTTGTCATAACGCGTGGCGATGGCTCGGAAGTGTTTGAGCTGATTGAAGAACCGTTCGACAAGGTTGC
>JACQDO010000410.1 GCA_016201085.1 Hyphomicrobiales bacterium
ACGCGCTTGAACATCGCCACGCCGCGCCGCGCGTCGATCAAGGCCAGATCCTGCGGCGTCGAGACGATGACCGCGCCCTTGAGCGGAACCTGCTGTGCCATGGTGAGCTGGGCGTCGCCGGTGCCGGGGGGCATGTCGACCACCATGACGTCGAGCTTGCCCCATTCCACCTCGCGCAGCATCTGCGTGATTGCCGACATCACCATCGGCCCGCGCCAGATCATCGGCGTCTCTTCCTCGATCAGGAAGCCGATCGACATCACCGAGAGCCCGTAACGCTCGATCGGCTTGAGCTTGTTGCCGACGGTCTGCGGCTTGTCCTTGATGGCGAGCAGCTTGGGCAGCGACGGCCCGTAGATGTCGGCGTCGAGCATGCCGACCTTCAGCCCGAGATCGCGCAGGCCGAGCGCGAGATTGACCGCGGTGGTGGATTTGCCGACGCCGCCTTTGCCGGAGGCGACCGCGATGATCGCCTCGACCCCGGGGATACCGGGCTGCACCTTGTCGGCGGGGTGGGCATGCGCGTGCGGCTGAGCGGCGGTGTGAGCCGGCTGCGGTCCGCGCGCCGCGGCGCCGGGGCTGCGTTCGGCGGTCAGCGCCACCAGAGCGGATTGCACGCCGGGAACCGCGCGCACCGCTTTCTCGGCGGCCGCGCGTACCGGCTCCCAGGCCTTCACGGTGGCGGCATCGACGGTCATGGAAAAGAACACCTTGCCGTCGCTGACCACGATATCCGACAGCACATTGGCCTGCGGCAAAGTCTCGCCCGTGGGCGACGGCACTGTCGCCAGAGCCGCCAGTATTTGTTCCTTACTCAACGCCATGATCGCAATTCCCTTGTGAGGCCTTTTCGCCGCCACCATAGGCCTGGGCGACGCCCGGTCAATGCGCCGCCCGCTCAAGAAAGGTTGACGCGCCCGCCTCCCTGTTGAGAGATAGGCAGAGAGCAAGCCGACCGATAGGCGCAATAACAGGGAGAACGACGATGGCGAAGGTGGCGTTTTTGGGCTTGGGCGTGATGGGTTACCCCATGGCCGGGCACCTGAAGAACAAAGGCGGGCACGAGGTCACCGTCTACAACCGCACCGCCGCCAAGGCCGAGAAATGGGTGGCGCAGTTCGGCGGAAAATCCGCCGCCACGCCGAAAGCCGCCGCCGAGGGCCAGGACTTCGTCATGTGTTGCGTCGGCAACGACCACGACCTGCGCGAGGTGACACTCGGACCGAACGGCGCCTTCGCTGGCATCGGTAAAGGCAAGGTGTTCGTCGATCACACCACGGCGTCCGCGGAAATCGCGCGCGAGCTGTACGCGGCGGCGAAGCAAGGCGGCTTCGACGCCATCGACGCGCCGGTGTCGGGCGGCCAAGCCGGCGCCGAGAACGGCGTGCTCACCGTGATGTGCGGCGGCGACGCCGAGCCGTTCGCGCGCGCCGAGAAGGTGATCGCCGCTTATGCGCGCGCCTGCAACCTGATGGGCACGCCCGGCTCCGGCCAGCTTGCCAAGATGGTCAACCAGATCTGCATCGCCGGTCTGGTGCAGGGCTTGGCCGAGGGCCTGCACTTCGCCAAGAAAGCCGGGCTCGACGTCGAGAAACTGATCGCCACCATTTCCAAGGGCGCGGCGCAGTCCTGGCAGATGGAGAACCGCTACAAGACCATGACCGCCGGCAAGTTCGATTTCGGTTTTGCGGTGGACTGGATGCGCAAGGACCTCGGCATCTGTCTGGGCGAAGCGCGCAAGAGCGGCGCGCATCTGCCGGTCACCGCGCTGGTCGACCAGTTCTATTCCGAAATCCAGGCGATGGGCGGCAAGCGCTGGGATACATCGAGCTTGATTGCGCTGTTGGAGCGGTGATATCTCGTGTCCCGGGCGCAGCGCAGCGCGTAACGAAGTGAAGCGGTGCGCTGCTGACCCGGGACCGTTACAAACTCAGCATCTGGAAAGGCCCCGGATCAGCGTCGCACCACTTCGCCATAGCGCGTCTTCGACGCGCGTATGGCTTCGTGCTGCGCCGCATCCGGGGCACGCCTCAAATCTCCACCACCAGCCCATCTTCGGCCACCAGCACGCCGGCGTCGCGCAGTTCGTCGAGCTTGCCCAGCACGCTCGGATTCATGTGCGTGGTCATCACGCGCCGGGCGCGCAGCGCCGGCAATTTTGTCTGCAAGATTTCCCAGCTCATGTGGCCGGTGAGCTTGCCGGCATAGGCGTAGCACTCGCAGACGAACAGGTCGGCCGCGCGCGCGATCGGCAATAAAGCGTCGGTCCATTCGGTGTCGCCGGAAAAAGCGAAGACTTTGTCGCCGTCGCCGAGCCGCAGCGCGGTCGACGGCGCGCCCGACTGATGGATGACCTCGGCCGTCACGATGGAATGACCGAGCACCTCATCGGGAATGCCCGGCGTAATCTCGGCGACGCTCCAGGCAAATTTCCACTTCGAGCCGCTCGATTTCGGAAAGAACACTTCCAGCGCGGTATCGAGCCGAGCGCGCGTGCCGGGCGGTCCGGCAATGAGCAGCGGCCTGTCGCGGCGCGCGAGGAACTGCGCGTCGAGCAAGAGGAACGGCAGGCCGCCGAAATGATCGCCATGCAGATGCGACAATACAATCGCATCGATGCGGTTGGGATCGAGACCGCGCGCCTTCAGCGCCGGCAGTGCCGAGGCGCCGCAATCGACCAGCAGCGTGGCCTTGGCCGTCTCCAGGAAGAAGCAGGTGTTGAGGCGGCCGCCCGAACCGAAGGCATCGCCGCAGCCGGCAATGGTCAGCCTCATGTGTTTTCCTCGCGCATGATCATTCGCGGAAACCTTTTGCTTCTTTTCGGGATGATGCGCCAGCCAACGCTTTTTTCCGGGCGACGATACAGGCATGCGTATTCGCCCGGATTCCTTGCGGCGCCGGGCGCGCCGTCGTCTCAATCTTCGCCCCTTGAGGGGGAGCGGAGCGCCGAGAAACGCGAGGGCGTGCGAGGCCCTCTGAGCGGCCGGCGCGGCCGCCCGACACGCT
>JACQDO010000411.1 GCA_016201085.1 Hyphomicrobiales bacterium
GCGCATGCCAAACCGCAGGCGCGCACGCGCATTCCTTCCGTGGTGCATGCCGACGGCACCGGCCGCTTGCAGATCGTGCGCGAGGCGACCGATCCCCTCACCTACGCCTATTTAAAAGCGCTCGGCCGCCGCATCGGCGTCGAGGTCGCGGTCAACACTTCGTTCAATGTCGCTGGCCCGATCGCGCAGACGCCGGCGCAGGCGCTCGACACGCTGCGCCGTTCCAAGGGCCTCGATGCCGTGCTGATGTTTTCCGAGGAGGGGCCGGTGTTCGCGGCGCTGCATGGCGGCGCGAGCGGCGCCGCTGGCGGCGAACGTTTCCGCCAATGGCTCAAGGCGTGGCAGGCGGAGACGGGAAAGCGGCTGGAAAGATAGGCACTCGTGCCCCGGACGCGGTGCAGCACGTAGCCATAAGCGCGTTTACGCGCGTCTTCGACGCGCTATGGCGAAGTGGTGCACCGCAGAGCCGGGGCCTTACCGAGCTCTGACTTCGTAACGGTCCCGGGTCTGCAGCGCACCGTTTCACGCTGCGCTGCGCCCGGGACACGAGGCGGCGCTACTCCACATCCTCCACCGTCTCCGGCCCGCCGCCGAAGGCCTTGTGCGCCAGCGCCGCCTGCATGAACGCGTCGAGATCGCCGTCGAGCACGCCCGCGGTATTGGAAGTCGACACGCCGGTGCGCAGGTCCTTCACCATCTGATAGGGCTGCAACACGTAAGAGCGGATCTGGTGGCCCCAGCCGATATCGGTCTTGGCGGCCTGCTCGGCCTCGGCTTTGGCCTCGCGCTTCTTGATTTCCGCCTCGAACAGCTTGGCGCGCAGCATGTCCCAGGCCATGGCGCGGTTGCGGTGCTGCGAGCGATCCTGCTGGCACTTCACCACGATGTTGGTCGGGATATGCGTGAGGCGGACCGCCGACTCGGTCTTGTTGACGTGCTGGCCGCCGGCGCCGCCCGAGCGCATGACGTCGGTGCGCACGTCCTTTTCATCGATCTCGATCTTGATGCGGTCGTCGACCACCGGAAACACCACGACGCTGGCGAACGACGTGTGCCGCCGCGCATTGGCGTCGAACGGCGAGATGCGCACCAGCCGGTGCACGCCGTTCTCGCTCTTGAGCCAGCCATAGGCGTTGAGGCCCTTGATGGTCACCGTCGCCGACTTGATGCCGGCGCCCTCGCCCTCGCTCTCTTCCAGCCACTCGACCTTGTAGCCGTGCGCCTCGGCCCAGCGCACATACATGCGCATCAGTATGCCGGCCCAGTCCTGGCTCTCGGTGCCGCCGGCGCCGGCATGCACTTCGAGATAGCAGTCGTTGGCGTCGGCTTCGCCCGACAGCAGCGCTTCCAGCTCGCGCCGCGCCACCTCCGCCTTCAGCCGCTTGAGCGCGGCTTCGGCTTCCGCGACGGTCTTGTCGTCCTTCTCGCCCTCGCCCAGCTCGATCAGCATGAGCTGGTCGGCGAGTTCCTGCTCGATGCGGCCGATGGCGTTGAGGCTGTCGTCCAACGCGTCGCGCTCGCGCATGGTGCGCTGCGCCTTGCTCGAGTCGTTCCAGAATGAGGGGTCTTCGGCCGCCTTGTTCAGCTCGGCCAGCCGGCGCGTCGCGGTATCGACGTCAAAGATGCCTCCTCAGCAGCCGTACCGACTGCTTGATCTCTTCGACCAGGTTCTGGGTTTCCGCGCGCATCGTTCAATTCCAGGGCCGCTGAGCGGCGTTCGATCTTGTTGTGAGGATTTAGCGTCGCAAGTGCGTCGGCGCAACCGCCGTCAATACAGCCCGCCCGTGCCCGAGCGCACGGCGCGGTCGGCGTCGGGCGAGACGCCGCGGCCGAACAAGCCCGGTCCGTTGTCGCTCTCGCCGCTGCCGAAACCGACCACCGAATAGCTGTCGGGCGGCGCGGTGCCGGGCTTGAAGGCCTCCAGGATCGCCTTTTCGGTACCGGGACCGGCGCGCATGCCGCTCTTGGCATCGACCCGGATCAGCTTGATGCCGGGCGGCACGCGGAACGGCACGCCCGGCTTATCGGCGAGCGCGCCTTTCATGAAATCCTTCACGATCGGCGCCGCCAGATGGCCGCCGGTGGCGCCGCGCGCCAGATGGCGCGGCTTGTCGTAGCCGATATAGACGCCGACCACGAGGTCGGGCGTATAGCCGATGAACCAGGCGTCCTTCTCCTCGTTGGTGGTGCCGGTCTTGCCGGCCACCGGCTTGCCGACTTCCTTTTGGAAGCCGGCGCCGCCCGCAGTGCCGCGCAGAACCACGCCTTCCATCATCGAAGTGATCTGATAGGCGGTCATCGGATCGAGCACCTGCTGGCGCCGGTCAATCAGCGAGTGCTCCGGCTGGTTCTGCCATTTCTGGCCGGTGCAGCCGATGCATTCGCGCTCGTCGTGGCGATAGACGGTGTGGCCGTAGCGGTCCTGAATGCGGTCGATCAGCGTCGGCTTCACGCGCCGGCCGCCATTGTCGAGCATGGCGTAAGCAGTGACCATGCGCAGCAATGTGGTTTCGCCGGCACCGAGCGCAAACGACAGATAAGGCGGCAGATCGTCATAGATGCCGACCCGCTTGGCGTATTCCGCGATCAGCGGCATGCCGACATCCTGCGCCAGCCGCACCGTCATAACGTTGCGCGAATGTTCGAGGCCGAAGCGCAAGGTCGACGGCCCGTAGAATTTTCCCTCGTAGTTTTCCGGCTTCCACACGCCGAGCCCGGGGCCCTGATCGATCTCGAGCGGCGCGTCCAGCACCACGGTGGACGGCGTGTAGCCGTTGTCGAGGGCTGCGGCGTAGACGATCGGCTTGAACGAGGAGCCGGGCTGGCGCAGCGCTTGCGTCGCGCGGTTGAACTGACTCTGGTCGTAAGAGAAGCCGCCGACCATGGCGAGCACGCGCCCGGTGTTCGGATCCTCCACCACCATGGCGCCGGATACTTCCGGCACCTGATGCAGGCGGAACTGGCCTTCGGTCTTGCCCGGCGCGACATAGATTACGTCGCCGGGATTGAGCACCTGGCCGACTTTGGTCACCGCCTTGCCGCCACTCTTTGCCCAGCGCAGGCCTTCGAGCGGAAGGATGCCGATGGTGCGTTCCTTGCTGATGAAGCCGCCCGGCTCGCGCCCCGGCTGCAAGCCGACACGGGCCGACTGGTCGCTCTCCTCCAGCACCACGGCGAGCCGCCAGGGCGCAATATCGGACAACGCCTTGACCTCGGCGAGCTTGATGCCCCAGTCGCCCGAGATGTCGAGCTTGGTGACCGGGCCGCGCCAGCCTTGGCCCTCGTCGAACTTCACCAGGCCGTCGGTCAAAGTCTGCCGCGCCAGCACCTGCATTCTGGTGTCGAGCGTGGTGCGGATCGACAGGCCGCCTTCATAGAGTTTCTTTTCGCCGTAGCGCTCGTACAGCTCGCGCCGCACTTCCTCGGCGAAATATTCGGCGGCGAAGATGTGCACGCCGGTCGGCTTGGTGGTGACGCCTAGCGCGGTGCGCTTGGCCTTGTCGGCGTCGGCGGCCTTGATGAAGCCGGCTTCCGCCATGCGGTCGAGCACCCAATTGCGCCGCTCGATGGCGCGCTCGCGCTGGCGGAACGGATGATAATTGTTCGGCGCCTTCGGCAGCGCGGCAAGATAGGCGATTTCCGGAACGGTCAGTTCGTTGACCGATTTGTCGAAGTAGACGAGCGAGGCGGCGGCGATGCCATAGGCGCCCAGCCCGAGATAGATCTCGTTCAGGTACAGCTCGAGGATCTTCTCCTTGCTGTAGGTGCGCTCGATCTTGAGCGCCAGCAGCGCCTCCTTGACCTTGCGCGCCAGCGAAACCTCGTTGGTCAACAAGAAGTTCTTGGCGACTTGTTGCGTGATGGTCGAAGCGCCCTGCGGCCGACGGCCGGAACCGTAGCTCTGGATATAGTTGAAGCCGGCGCGCGCGATGCCGGTGAAATCCAGCCCGCCATGCTCGTAGAAGTTCTTATCCTCGGCGGCGAGGAAGCCGTTGATCACCTCTTTTGGCACCGCCTGGATCGGGATGTAGAGCCGGCGCTCGCGAGCATATTCGCCGAC
>JACQDO010000414.1 GCA_016201085.1 Hyphomicrobiales bacterium
ACACCTTGAAGCGGCCGGGCAGCTTCACCTCGACCTCGGTGCCCTGCTTGAGCAGCAGCACCACGCTGACCTCGCCGTCGCAATTCTGCTGCGCCGATCTCGGCGCCGGCTCCAGCCGCTTAGCGAGGCCCTCGAGCGGCGCGCCGTCGCGCAGGAACACGCGCAGACCTTTATGCAGATTGGCGGCCGCGGCATCGAGCGGCTCGGCCGACTGGATGCGGGCGCGCACCTCGTCGCCCTGAACCTCGGCCGACAGGAACAGCAGCACCGCGGTGCCGGGCTCCAACAGGTCGCGATATTCGGCGAGGCCCTCCGAGAAGATCACCGCCTCGTAATGCCCGGTCGGATCGGACAGGCCGATGATGCCCATCTTGCTACCGGTGCGCATGCGCCGCTCCTGGCGCGCCACCACTGTGCCGGCGACGCGGCCGGCGGTAGTGCCCATCTTCACCGCGCGCGAAAACTCGGCCCAGGACTGCACGCGCAGTTTCTTCAGCGCGGTGGCGTAATCGTCGAGCGGATGGCCGGAAAGGAAAAAGCCGACCGCCTCGTATTCGCGCTTGAGCCGCTCAGCCGGCAGCCAGGGCTCGATATTGGGCAGCGCAATCGTCTCGCGCTCGCCGCTGCCGCCGAACAATTCGTTCTGCCCGACGGCGGCGGTCTCGTGCGCGTGTTGCGCGCGGCCGAGCACGCCGTCCATGGCGGCGAACACGCGCGCGCGGTTCTTCTCGAACTCGTCGAAAGCGCCGGCGGCGGCCAGGCTCTCCAGCACGCGCTTGTTGATCGCCTTGGGATTGATGCGCGCGGCGAAATCGGCCAAGTCGGAAAACTTGCGCCCGGCCCGCGCCGCCATGATCGCCTCCACCGCCTGGCGGCCGACGCCCTTGAGCGCGGCGAGCGCGTAAATGATGGTGTTGCCGTCGACCTCGAAGGCGACGTCGGAGCGGTTGATCGAGGGCGGATCGACCTTGATGCCGAGCCGCTCGGCCTCGGCGCGGAATTCGGCGAGCTTGTCGGTATTGCCCATGTCGAGCGTCATGGTGGCGGCGAGGAACTCGACCGGGTAATTCGCCTTCATATAGGCGGTCTGGTAGGCGACCAGCGCGTAAGCGGCGGCGTGGCTCTTGTTGAAGCCGTATACTGCGAAACGCTCCAGAAGATCGAAGATGGCGTCGGCCTGGTGGCGCACGACGCCGCGCTCGACGCTGCCTTCGACGAAGCGCTCGCGCTGCGCTTGCATTTCTTTCCTGATCTTCTTGCCCATGGCGCGGCGCAGCAGGTCGGCGTCGCCGAGCGAGAAGCCGGCGAGGATCTGCGCCGCCTGCATCACCTGTTCCTGGTAGATGATGACGCCGAAGGTCTCCTTCAGCACGGTCTCTAATTTGGGATGGATGTAATCGGGATGTTCCAATCCATGTTTACGGGCGCAATAGGTCGGGATGTTGGCCATCGGGCCGGGCCGGTAGAGCGCGACCAGCGCGATGATGTCCTCGAAGCGGTCGGGGCGCATGTCCAAGAGCGCGCGCCGCATGCCGGCGCTTTCCAGTTGGAACACGCCGACCGCTTCGGCGCGTGCCAGCAGGTCGTAGGTTTTCGCGTCGTCGAGCGGAATGGCGGTGAGATCGATGTCGATGCCGCGCCGCTTCACCAGCGCCACCGCGGTCTGCAATACGGTGAGCGTCTTCAGCCCGAGGAAATCGAACTTCACCAGGCCCGCCTGCTCCACCCATTTCATGTTGAACTGGGTCACCGGCATGTCGGATTTCGGATCGCGATAGAGCGGCACCAGTTCGCTCAATGCGCGGTCGCCGATGACGATGCCGGCGGCGTGCGTCGAGGCGTGGCGGGTGAGGCCTTCCAGTTTCCTGGCGATGTCGAAGGCGCGCTTGACCACCGGATCGCCGTCGCGCTCGGCCTGCAATTTCGGCTCGCCTTCGATGGCTTGGGCGAGCGAGATCGGCGCGGTCGGATTTTGCGGCACCAGCTTGCACAGCTTGTCGACCTGCCCGTACGGCATCTGCAACACGCGGCCGACGTCGCGCAGCACGCCGCGCGCCTGCAAGGTGCCGAAGGTGATGATCTGCGCCACCTGGTCGCGGCCGTAGCGCCGCTGCACGTATTCGATGACTTCGCCGCGGCGGTCCTGGCAGAAGTCGATGTCGAAGTCGGGCATCGACACGCGTTCGGGATTGAGGAAACGCTCGAACAGCAGGCCGAAGCGGATCGGATCGAGATCGGTGATGGTGAGCGCATAGGAGACCAAAGAGCCGGCGCCGGAGCCGCGGCCGGGGCCGACTGGGATGCCCTGCTGCTTCGCATGCTGGATGAAGTCGGCGACGATGAGGAAGTAGCCGGGATATTTCATCTTGGCGATGACGCCGAGCTCGAACGCGAGCCGCTCGCGATATTCGTCGACCGTATGTCCAGGCGCGACACCGGCGGTGGCCAGCCTTTGCGTCAGGCCGGCCTCGGCGCGCTGGCGCAATTCCTCGGCCTCGTCGACCACGCTGCCGCCCGCGCCGACCGAAAAGCGCGGCAGGATCGGCGCCTTGGTGTGCGGGCGGAACGAACAGCGCTCGGCGATCTCGACCGTGCTGGCCAGCGCCTCCGGCAGATCGGCGAACAGCTCGCGCATCTCGGCGCGGCTCTTGAAGCGATGCTCGCTCGTGAGCTGGCGGCGGTCGGTTTCCGAAACGAAGCGGCCTTCGGCGATGCAGATCAGCGCGTCATGCGCCTCGTAGTCGGCGGCGGTGGCGAAGTATGGCTCGTTGGTCGCAACCAGCGGCAGATTGTTGTTGTAGGCGAGATCGATCAAAACCTTCTCGCTCATGCGCTCGTTGGCGGTGCCGTGGCGCTGCAGTTCGACATAGAGGCGGTCGCCGAACAGCCGCGTCAGCGCCGCGAGCCTAGTTCCGGCGAGATGACTCTGTCCGGCGGCGATGGCGAAATCGAGCGGGCCGCCGGGACCGCCGGTCAGCGCGATGAGGCCGGCAGTCTCGCCGTCGAGCCAGTCGAGCTTGAGCCGCGGCGGTTCGTTCGACGGCGAATCGAGGAAGGCGCGCGAGGACAACCGCATCAGGCTGCGGTAGCCGGCGTCGTTAGCGGCGAGCAGCACGATGCGCGTGCGCTCCGGCTGCGCATTGGCGTTGGCGCGCGGCCCATGATCGGTGTCGCCAAAATCGATCGACAGCGCGGCGCCGACGATCGGCTGGATGCCGGCGCCGGCCAGCTTCTCGGAGAATTCCAGCGCGCCGAACATGTTGTCGGTGTCGGTGAGCGCCAAGGCCGCCTGCTTGTCGGCTTTGGCGAGCTCGGCCAGGCGCGCCATGGTGAGCGCGCCCTCCAGCAGCGAATAAGATGAGTGCACGTGCAAGTGCACGAAATCGAGTTTGGACAAGTGGCGATTCCCTGGTTGGCACCCAGAGTGGGGACGTGGCGCGCCCAAGTCCATCGCCGCGAGGCGGGCGTCTCAACCTTTCCCCGTCATCCTGAGGTGCGAGCGTGCACAGCACGCGAGCCTCGAAGGATGAACGGCCGCGAATTCCCGGGCCGTCGCCCTTCGAGGCCGGCCTTCGGCCGGCACCTCAGAGCGTGTGAATCTTCTGACGTCGTAGCGCGAGTGTAGCGGATCGCGCGTCGAATGTGTTTCCTTGCGATAGTTGATTCGCGGGAGAAGGCGATGGCTGGTGACGAACTGTTCGGGGAACTTCCCGATCAAGC
>JACQDO010000415.1 GCA_016201085.1 Hyphomicrobiales bacterium
ATTTACAAGCAAGGCGACTGGTTCGATCTCTGCCGCGGCCCGCATATGACGTCAACGGGCAAGATCGGCAACGCCTTCAAGCTGATGAAGGTGGCGGGCGCCTATTGGCGCGGAGATTCCAACAACCCGATGCTCACCCGCATCTACGGCACGGCGTTTGCCAAACAGGAAGAACTCGACGCCTATCTGAAACAGATCGAGGAAGCCGAGAAGCGCGACCACCGCCGGCTCGGCCGCGAGATGGACCTGTTCCATTTCCAGGAAGAGGCGCCCGGCTCGGTGTTCTGGCATGCCAAAGGCTGGACGCTGTTCCAGGCGCTGGAGAATTACATCCGCCGTTGCCAGCAGGCCACCGGCTACGTCGAGGTGAATTCGCCGCAGATGATGGACCGCGAAATGTGGGTCACCACCGGCCACATCCCGACCTACAACGACATGATGTTCCTCACCGCCAAGCGCGAGGAGGACGAGCGCGTCTATGCCATCAAGCCGATGAACTGCCCCGGCCATGTGCAGATCTTCAAGAACGGCCTGAAGTCCTATCGCGACCTGCCGCTCAAGATCGCCGAGTTCGGCAAGGTGCACCGCTTCGAGCCGTCGGGCGCGCTGCACGGGCTGATGCGCGTGCGCGCCTTCACCCAGGACGACGCGCATATCTTCATCATGGAAAGCCAGATCGCCGAGGAGACGCTTAAGGTCAACAATCAGATATTGTCGATCTATCAGGACTTCGGCTTCTCCGACGTGCGCATCAAATTCTCCGACCGCCCCGACAAGCGCATCGGCGACGACGCGGTATGGGACAAGGCGGAGGCCGCGCTGATGGCGGCGCTCAAGGCTTCCGGCCGGCCATGGACGCTCAACAAAGGCGAAGGCGCCTTCTATGGGCCGAAGCTCGAATACGTGCTGCGCGACGCCATCGGGCGCGAATGGCAGTGCGGCACCGTACAGGTCGATCTCAATTTGCCCGGCCGGCTGGGCGCCTTCTACATCGACGAGCATTCCAACAAGGTGACGCCGGTGATGCTGCATCGCGCCATGTTCGGCTCCATGGAGCGCTTCATCGGCGTGCTGATCGAGCACTATGCCGGCCATCTGCCGCTGTGGCTGTCGCCGTTGCAGGCCGTGGTCGCCACCATCACGTTAGATGCCGACGACTACGCGCAGGAGGTGATCGAGGCGGCGCGCAAAGCCGGCCTGCGCGTCGAAGGCGACCTGCGCAACGAGAAGATCAATTACAAGGTGCGCGAGCACTCGCTCGCCAAAGTCCCTGCCCTGCTGGTGGTCGGCAAGAAGGAAGCGGCCGAACGGCTGGTCTCGATCCGCCGCCTGGGCAGCGAAGGCCAGCAGGTGATGCCGCTCGATGCCGCGCTGAAGGCGCTGGCCGACGAGGCGGTGCCGCCGGATGTGAAGCGGGCAGCGTCTTAATTTCGCGACAGTATCGTTATCCGGCCGCGCGGACCCGTTGCGGACTTGTCTGCGCCGCCAGTTTTATCGTGGGTTCCTATCTCTCTTCCGACGTGCCAATCGCGGAAATATTGCCTGCGAGTTTGCCGCCCTTTTCAACCTCTATTTCGCCGTAGCTGGCCGTCCCTTCGACGCTACCGGTTTTGCGGACACTCAGACGAACCTTGGCTTCGATGTGCTCGACAACCCGTCCATGAACTTCCGCCACATCGACACGAACTTTTCCTGAGACGAGGCCGGTGCGCCCAACGAGCAACTCACGAGCCTCGCTGTCTCCTCCCTCCATCGTTCCATAGACGACGAGTTTTCCGGGGACGACGATTGACCCGCTAAAAGTGACGCCTTCACCGATGATGGCGCAGCCCTCTAACTCGGGCCCAGTTGCCGAGCCATCGGAATTAAAATCCACTGCGTTTAGAGCGTCCAGTTTTGCGGCCATCAGATACTCCTTACGGCAGGTAGGACTGCGAAAAACAATTTTTGCACGAATTTAAAGATAGGCCAATGAATTGTGTCCGAGGGCTGTTGATAGCAGCGACATGTGCCGAAAATGGTATCCGCGTGTGGGGTAAGGCGACGCCTTTCGCGGTTCGTCCGCGCACTACAGCAAATACCGAACATTTGTCGGCGAAGCGATGCGCTAACCGCAGAGGCGGTGCCGCCGGACGCCAAACGCGTAAAATAAAAACCGCCGCGCGGTTCGCCCGCGCGGCGGCTCATTTCCTTCGACTATTGCGGCCGCGCTTTGCCGGCCATATTAACGCCAGCCTTGCCGCTCGCCGCCAGGCTGTCGAGCGAATCATACAAGAGCTGCAGCACGTAACGGCCGTTGTGATAAGCGCCGCCCGGGTCGCGCAGCGCGAAGGTATAGTTGAACACCGCCTGCAGCAGGCGCGGCGTATAGGCGGTGTATTTGTTGGCCATCTTGGTCTCTTCCGGATCGATGCGGCCGTTGCGGTTGGTGTCGGCATACCAATAGGGATAGGCCGCCTTGGTGAAGGCAATCGGCGTGCCGCCGACATTTTCGGAATAGGCCTGGATCGCCGCATAGAGCTGCGTTTGCAGCCCGGCGATCTCGCGCGCCAGTCCCTCCTCCTTGCCGTTACCGTCGAAGTCGCCGCGCGTCGCCATGCGGATCTTGGCAAGGTCGGCAACCGCCTTGACGCCCTCGTGGCAGCCGCCGCAGCGGTCGATCTTCAGCTCGCCGCCGTGCGGCTGGTGACAACTCGTGCAGGCGCTGACGTTCGGCTGATGCGCGAAGCGGCCGGCGTATTTCTTGCCGTCATATTCATAGGCGACCTTCACTTCGGTGCCGTAGGTGGTAGCGCCGGCCGGGAAGTAATGCACGTGCAGGAAGTTGAGCTTGGGATTGGGTGTGTCGAGCGGCTGGCCGGCGATCGCCTTGTTCACGCTCGCCGTCGACTCGCGGCCCTGATGGCAGGTCATGCACAGGTTGGCGTCGTTATTGCCGGTGTCGACGCTGATGCCGCTGGCGAAATTGACCTTTGCGACCGTGTGGCGCGCGTAAGTCAGTAGATCGGCGTGGCAGTTGGTGCAGGCAAAGCCGTTCTTGACGTGCGGCGCCGGCGCGGTCTTGCCCTCCTTGATGTATTCGGGGAGGCTGTTGGCGCCGTGGCAGCGCGCGCAGACGGCGGGGACTTCCTTCACCGTGTCCCAGTCATGGAACGCGTGCGCGCCACGGTCGAAGTGGCCTTTCCAGAACTCGAGCTTGACGCCCTCTTCACCCTTCTCTTCCGCTCGCCCTATGCCGCCGGCTAGCAGCGTCGCCGCCGCAAGTGCGGCCGCGAGAATGGTGAATTTACACAACTGGTGGAATGTGCGCATCGAGGGCTCCGTCGCTTTGGCTTCGCTTCAAACGAGCCCCCGCACCGGCTGTCGTCAGTCGGCGTCGCAAGCGGCGCTTCCTCACCCTCAATTATTACGTAAGCCTTTTGGCCGGCGATCCTGGTCGGCCGCCCGGCCGGCGCATTGATCTCGCTCAACTGCCGCGGCGGTATTATTCGGCACGCGGCAGCAGCAAAGTCGAGCCGGCGGCGACGCCGAAGGTATCGAGATGCGCAGTGGTCGTGCGCGACTCGTCGACATAATGCGAGTGGAAATAATCGCCCATATGCGTGATGACGCCCTGTAAGGGCGGCGGCGCATGGAACCCCACCACCGACCCTGTGAGCCGCGGGCCCTTGGCCAGACCGGTGACCGCCATCTCGTCGAATGAGCCAAGACCTTGGAAGCGCGGATTGGGCGCGGCATTCACGTGCATGACGAAATTGGCAATGACGCCGACGATGCGGAATGGAAACGGCTTGCCGTCAAGGCCGCTGGCCTGGGCCTGCGCGCGGATGAAGAACTCCAACGCCTTGGCGTCGAGGTCCTTGTCGATCGCGATCGAGCGCCAGTGTTGCGCAAACCGGACACCGCGCCGACCGCATCGGTGGTGCGCGCCTCGATGGCGTCCTTGAGCGCGACCACAGGACGATAATTGCGCTCGGCGATCACGTTGCGGAACACGCCATAGGCCTTGAAGCCAAATGGGCTGTCCGCTGCGGCTTCGGCGGCAGGCGGCCGGTGCTGCGCTGACGCGGCGCCGCCAAGCGCGACGAGCAGGACGGCTGCGATCAAAATGAGCGTGCGTTGGGGCATGGTGCGGCTCCGCATCGTGCGCACAACGCTACACCAATCAGTCGTCCGCCGCTATGATCCGGATCACATCGCCGCGCGCTACTTGCCCTGCGTCTCGATATAGGCCGCGAGGTCGGCGGCTTCGCTGCGCGACAGATTCATGTCCGGCATCGGCGGATGCGGCCCCAGCAGGAACAGCGCCAGCTTGCCGGCATCGAGGCCAGGCACCTTGGCCATTTCGGAGAAAGGCCCGGCCTGCGTATTGCCCTGGCGCTGGTCGGCCGCGACCACGTGGCAGGACGCGCACCAGCGCCGGGCCAGCCGCTCGCCATTGGCGGCGTCGGCGGCGCCGGCGATATCGGCCAGTGTCACGATAACCAGCGATGACAGCAGTGCGGCGGCAATTCGATGCATGGCGGAGCCTCGTTCACCTTGGCTCTTCTCCTATACGACGAAGCGCCGCCCGGCGCCGTGACCTATGTCAACACGCCCCGCTCAGCGTTGACCGGCCGCGCGCCGCGCAACCGGCGCATTTCCCGCCGCCTGCGGATGCTCGAGCGCCTGCAGGAAACGCTCGGCCCAATGGCTGAGATCGTTTTGCGCCAACACCTTGAAAATCGCCGCATGGCGCTGACGCCGCTCCTCCAATGGCATCGCCAGCGCGCGATTGATGGCGATGGCGACGCCTTCCGGATCGTATGGATTGACCAACAGCGCCGCCGTGCATTCGCGCGCGGCTCCGGCGAAGCGCGACAGCACCAGTACGCCGGGATCGTCGGCATTCTGCGCGGCGGCGTATTCCTTGGCCACCAGGTTCATGCCGTCGCGCAATGGCGTCACCAGCCCAACCCGTGCCGCACGATAAAGGCCGGCGAGCGCGGTGCGGCTATGCGCCTTGTTGATGTAGCGCACAGGCGTCCAAGACGCCTCGCCGTAGGCGCCGTTGATGCGCCCAACTGCCTCGCCCACCAGCCGCCCCAGGTCGCCGTATTCCGGAATGTCCGTGCGGCTGCGTGGCGTGATCTGAAGATAGGTGACGTTGCCATGCCACTCCGGAAAAATCGCCAGGAAGCGCTCGAACGCGTTCATGCGCTCTGGAATACCCTTGGTGTAGTCGAGCCGGTCGACGCCGATCATCATGATGCGGCCCGATAGACTCCCCAGCACCTCGCGCACAAAGGACGACTCCATGGCGCGCCGCGCCAGCCGCGCGAACGCCTCGGTCTCGACCCCGACCGGAAACACGCCGATGCGCACCGTCCGGTCGTCGAAAGCAAAACGGTCGTCGTCGATGCGCTTGAGCGCACATTCATTCGTCAGGTAGCGGGAAAAATTATTGGCATCGGTCTCGGTCTGAAAACCGACCAGATCGTAGTGTCCGAGCGCCGGGATCAGCCGCTCGTGATTGGGCAGCGCGGTAAGGACTTCCGGCGGCGGACACGGAATGTGGATGAAAAAGCCGATTCTGTTCTTGTGCCCGCGCTCGCGCAGCGCCTTGGCGAGCGGAATCAGATGATAGTCGTGCACCCAGATGACGTCGTCGGGCTTGAGCAGCGTTTCCAGATTGCGCGCGAAGAATTCATTGACCCGGAAATAGCCGCCGAGATCGCGGCGGCTGAATTCGGCGAGATCGAGCCGGTAATGCAGGATCGGCCAAAGAACGCGATTGGCGAAGCCGTTGTAGAATTCCTCGTAGTCGTCCTTGCGCAGCCCCATGGTGACGTAGGCGACGCTGTCGCGCTCGACCGTCTTGGCCGGCTCCGGATCGCGGTCGCTAACGCGTCCGCTCCAGCCAAACCAGATGCCGCCGCGACGCCGCAGCGCCGGCCGGATCGAGACTTCCAGTCCGCCGGCCCGCGCCCCGCTTTCGGGAACGCCAACGCGATTGGAGACTACGACGAGTCGCGCCAATAGCGATCTCCCCAGCTACGCGACAACTTGATCGCGGTGAGAATTAATCCAGACATCGAATAAGTCTGCGGGAAATTGCCCCACAGCTTGCCGGTGACGGGATGTACGTCCTCCGACAACAGTCCATAGCGGTTTCGCAATCCGAGCGCGTCGACGAACATATCGCGGGCCTCGTCACGCCGGCCGATTTCCCACAATGCATCGATCAACCAGAAGCGGCAAATCAAAAACGCCGTCTCCGGCAAGCCGAAATCGTCGGCCGCCACATACCTCATAACGTTGAAGTTCCGCCGAAGTTCACGCCCGACCACCTCGACGGTGGAGACAAAACGTGGGTCGTTGGGGGCGAGCAGCCCGAGTTCGGCCAAAAGCAGCACGCTGGCGTCGAGATCGTCGCCGCCGAAGGCGCCGGTGAATATCTTGAGCTTGGGATTCCAGGCGTGTTGCAAGACCTGCTCGCCGATTCGGCCTGAAACACCGCCCCAATAATGCGCGCGATCGGCCAGACCGAGATGATGCGCGATTGCCTGCAGCCGCTGCAAACCGGCCCAGCACATCGCCGCCGAATAAGTATGCACGCGCTTGCGGTCGCGATATTCCCAGATGCCGGCGTCCGGCTCGAGCGCCAGCTTTGCCGCCTGTTCGCCAAGCGGCTCGATCGCATTGAACAGCGTCACATCGCCCGGCTTCGGCAGACGGCGGTCGAAGAACATCGGCGTCGCCGCCATGATGATGCTGCCATAGACGTCGTGCTGATCCTGATGCACCGCGGCATTGCCGATACGCACCGGCCCGTGGCCGCCATAGCCGGCCAGCGCCGCGGCGGTATGTTCCTCCAGCCGGTCGGTGTGCACGATGCCGTAGAGCGGCCGCAGGCTGCCCGCCCGGCCTGCCGCGATGCTCAGGATATAGGAGATAAAGTCTTCCATCGTGCGGGTGGCGCCGATGCGATTGAGCGCACGCACCACGAAGAAGGCGTCACGCATCCAGCAATAGCGGTAATCCCAGTTCCGCCCGGAGGCGGGCGCTTCCGGAATCGAGGTGGTGAGCGCCGCCACCACCGCGCCGGTCTCCTCGAAATTGCACAGCTTGAGCGTGATGCCGGCGCGAATGATCTCGTCCTGCCAGTCGGGCGAGAAGGTCAGCCGCCGCACCCATTCCAGCCAGTAATCGCGGGTGCGATCGCAGAACTCGCGGCACATGGTTTCGATCGAGCCGATGAACGGTTCGTCGGTGCCGTACACCATGTGCACCGGCCGCGTCAGCACGAAGGAGGCCTCGTTCTCGACATAGGAGAGCGGCGCGTCGGTGGTGAGCCGCACCGGCACCTCGTCGCGCCAATAGCGGATGTGGTTGCTGC
>JACQDO010000416.1 GCA_016201085.1 Hyphomicrobiales bacterium
CCGGGTGACGCCGAACGAGAGATAATTGCCATCATGACAGACATTGATCGGCAACATGACGTCGCGGTGCTCGGCGATCTTGTAGGCCATCACGGTGGTATCGAGAATTTCCTGCACCGTCTCGCAATACATCTGGATCCAGCCGGCCTCGCGCACCACCATGGCGTCCTGCTGGCCGCCCCAGACGCATTGCGGGCTTAGCAGGTCGCGCGTGACCAGCGAGGCCACCATCGGCAGCCGCATGCCCGGGGTACGCACGTAAGGCTCGAACATGAAGGCCAGCCCCGGCCCGCAGGTGGCGGTGAAGGTCCGCCCGCCGGCCAACGCCACGCCTTGCAAGCCGCACATCACCGCATGTTCGCCCTCGACATTCATCAAATCGGCGCGCAGACGGCCGTCGGCGATCATCTGCGACAGGTGTTCCACCAGCGAGGATTGCGGGGTGATCGGATAAACCGCCACGACATCCGGGCGCGACAGGCCGACGCCGATCGCCGCCGCTTCGTTGCCTTCGCACACGACGAAGCTCGGTTTATTGGGAGCCAAGCGAGACGGTTCGGCGACGGCGCTCATCGGCCCACCTCCTCGATCATGCGGATGGCGTGGTGCGGACATTCCTGCGCGCAGACGCCGCAGCCCTTGCACACGGCGAGATCGAACTCGAACCAGCGCGGCTTCTCGACCACGCATTGCGCCGGACAATAGAGCCAGCACAGTCCGCATTTGACGCATTTGAGCCGGTCGATCAGCGGCCGCATGCTGCGCCAATCGCCCGGCAGCATCTTGCTCAGGACGGTGGCGATCGGCGCCAGATCGTCGGGAATGCTCGACGCGTCGAAATGATCACGCGACTGCCGCTGCATGAGCCACCTTCCGCACGTCGTGCACCTCGGTTGCGTTGTAGCCGCGCTCGGCCGCCGCCAGATTCTGGCTCAAGCCGGCGTCGCGGAAATCCAGTTGCTGCAGCGCTTCCTTGAGCGAAGCGAGCGTCAGCAAGCCGCTGCTGCGCGCGAAGGCGCCGAGCATGATCGCGTTGGTCACCGGCTTGCGATAGATCGACAGCGCGATGCCGACCGCATCGCACAGGCCGACGCGCGCCACGCAATCGGGAAATTTGAGGTCTGCCAGTTTTTCCTTCGTCGTCAGCACCACGGTACCGCCCGGCTTCATGCCGGCGAAAATATCGACCGTACGCGGAACGGTAGGATCGATGCAGACGACGTAATCCGGGTGGTAGACGTTGGTCATCGCCCGGATCGGGGCGCTATCGATGCGTAGAAAAGCGGCCACCGGGGCGCCGCGGCGTTCGAAGCCGAAGGAAGGAATGGCGACCGCGTGTTTGCCCTCGTCGATCACCGCTTGCGCAAGAATCGAGCAGGCCAGAACGGCGCCTTGGCCACCCCGACCATGAATGCGCACCTCGTGCTTTTCGTGCACCGGTTTGCTCCGATATGTACTGAAATTCGTTAGGTTTTTAAGTTTGTTTGGGCACGCGATCTGGCTGCAAGAGAGCCCTTGTTCGGCCGGCAACGCCTTGATCTTGATCAAATGCCGCTTTGGCCACGATTGGGCTTAAGCGGAATCGGTTGCGCCGCACGCTCGGACGAACGGCGTAAGCCGCGCACTTTAATCGCGAGCCGGACCTGCCCCACACGCGACTTACGCCGCCAGCTTTGACTTAACTCAAGGTTAGCCGCGGCCCGCCCTTCTAGTTTTCACGCTGGCACTTAAGCAACAAGGGTCGATGAGCCCTATGCGGAGGAAGCAAACATGGCTGGTCAGGTTACGCGACGCGAGACGCTGGCACTTGCGGGAACGGCGCTTGCGGCACTGACAATCCCTGCCGCGGCGCAGACGGCAGCTCCCATCAAGATCGGTTTCAGCATGGCGCTGTCGGGCGGCCTCGCCGGCGGCGGCAAAGCCGCGCTGCTCGCCTATCAGATCTGGGCGGTAGAGGTGAACGCCAAGGGCGGCCTGCTTGGACGCAAGGTCGAGCTGGTCCATTACGACGATCAATCAAATCCTTCCGGCGTGCCGTCGATCTATACCAAGCTGCTCGATATAGACAAAGTCGACCTGCTGCTGTCCGGCTATGCCACCGTGCCGACGGCCGCGGCCATGCCGATCGTGATCCAGCGCAAGAAGATGATTCTGTCGTTGTTCGCGCTCGCCGCCAATGACGAGCACAAGTACAACCGCTATTTCCAACTGCAGCCGAACGGACCGCAGGCGAAATACGAACTGTCGAAAGGCTTCTTCGACATCGCCGCGACACTCAATCCGAAGCCGCAGACCGTGGCGATGGTGGGCGCCGACGCGGAATATTCGATCCTCGCTCTGCAAGGCGCGCGCGAGAACGCCAAGAAGGCCGGCATCAAGATCGTCTACGACCGCACCTACCCGCCGTCACAGGTCGATTTCGCGCCGATCGTGCGCGCCATCAAGGCGACCAATCCGGACCTTCTGTTCATCGCCTCCTATCCGCCCGACTCCACCGGCATGATCACGTCGATCCACGAGATCGGCTTTGCCGCGCGCATGGTCGGCGGGGGCATGATCGGTCTGCAGTTTGCCGCCATCAAGCAAAAGCTCGGCCCGATGCTCAACAACGTGCTGTGCTACGACCTCTACGTGCCCGAGCCCACCATGAAGTTCCCGGGCACCGAAGAGTTGCTCAAGCGCTACCGCGAGCGTGCGGCGCAGGCCGGCGTCGACCCGATCGGCATCTACATCCCACCCTTCGCCTATGCCGAGGTGCAGATCCTCGAAGATGCGATCAAGACGGTCGGCTCGCTCGATGACGGCAAGCTCGCCGAATACATCCATAAGACCACCTTCAAGACCGTGGTCGGCGACATCAAGTTCGGCGATCGTGGCGAATGGGCCGAGCCGCGCGTGCTCTATGTCCAGTACCAGGGCATCGTCGGCAACGACGTCGAGCAGTTCAAGCAGCCCGGCAAGCAGGTCATCCTGTATCCGCCGCGCTTCAAATCGGGCGAACTGAAAGGTCCGTTCGTGTCGATGAAGAACTAAAGCGCCAAGGCGCAATCGCAAGTCCGCCGTGGCAACACGGCGGACTTTTTCATGTGCGCCCAGCATGGGCATCGACTTGGAGGTGGAAGTTCTCCCGCGAGCTGGTCACAGCGAGCGAAGTGAACCGCAGAGCGTCGTTCCGTGAGGCCGGCGTGAAGGAAGCGGGGAGCGAAG
>JACQDO010000436.1 GCA_016201085.1 Hyphomicrobiales bacterium
AGGATGGCCAGACGCTGACGGTGAAACACAAGGACGGCGAAAAGAAAATTATCGTCACCAAAGATACCGTGATCGCCGCGGTCGCGCCCGGCAAGAAGGAAGAGCTGGTGGTCGGCACGCCGATCATCATCATGGCGTCGGACAAGCAGGCGGACGGTTCGGTACTGGCGAAGACGATCTACGTCGGCCGCGCCGGACCGCCGGCGATGTGATGGCATGATCGCACGCGTCGCCTTCGCTTCGCTCCTTCTCGCTATGGTCAACGGCGCGGCATGGGCGCAACAGTCCGTGCGCGTCGCCGGCACGGTCGCAAGCTTCGATGGTCGGGTGCTGGCGATCAATTCGGCCAAGCTCGGCGAGGTGAAGATCAACCTCACCGACAACGTGGCGGTGTTCGGCGTGGCCAAGGCGACGCTCGCCGACATCAAGCCAGGCGCCTTCATCGGTGTCGGCGCCATACCGCAGACGGACGGCAGTCAGCGTGCCATCCAGGTAACGATATTCGCGGAGGTGCAGCGCGGGCAGGGCGAGGGCCACCGGCCGTGGGATGCCCGGCCCAACAGCACCATGACCAATGCCACCGTCGAACAGACGGTGGCCGGCGTCGGCGGCCAGGTAGTGATGGTCAAATACAAGGACGGTGAGAAGAAGATCGTGGTGCCGCCCGATGCCGTCATTCTCGCCTATGCGGTCGGCGACAAGACCGAACTCAAACCGGGCGCGCAGGTCGCGATCATTCGGGCGATGAAGAAGCCGGACGACTCGCTGGAAGCTAACCGCGTCAATGTCGGGCGCGGCGGAATGGTGCCGCAGTAGACGGCGGCGTGGCGATCAGTGCCGTGTGCTCGAGTTCAACGTCGCGAGAACCAGCGAGGTAAATTTAAACTTGCCGCAGAGGCAATACTCGGCGCTGACCTCACCGCTTGCGTCCTGCACTGAAATTCTGACGCGCTGCCCGTGCCGGTGCAGCATGAGGGCTTCGCTCGCCACGATCTGAAATGCGATGTCTTTCGACAGATACGGGCCTTGCCGCGTATTTGCGCACTCGGCGACCCAGCCGTTGGCAACGGGTCTGAGCGTGCAAGCGGTGCACGGCATTTTTTATTCCTTTGACCGGACCTCGGTCATTGCGGGTCGCGGGCCCGACTGTCCAAGGCTTGCAGGGGGCCTTAGACGGCTCAGCATAGAACTCCCCAATTAACTCACACTAAATGTTGAATTTAAACAGCGCACAATCGGCGAAACATTTGATGCACGATTGCCGCATCCGCAGCGGAGTATGGAAATACCGTGTTCGCTTAAGCCCGCTTCAGCAAAGCGCGGCCGCGCGGCGTCAGCACCAGCCGCGATTGCTTCATGCTGCTGCCGTTTTCGAAGCGGATCAGGCCGTCGGCGATGGCGTCTTCCCAGATCGACAGATGCGGGCAACTGCGGCGCCAGGCCTCCGCGTCGGCATAGCTGCGCTCCCCCTCGGCCACCCAGGCGAGGAACTGCTGCGTCAATGCGTGCGCGGCGGTTTGCATGGCGTGTCGATTTTAGCCGCGGCCGGCTAGCCTTTCCAGGTCGGCTGGCGCGGGTGCACGTGATCCTTGAAGTCGTCGAAACCTTTCCAGGCCGGTTCCGGAGGCTCGCATTTCGGCTGCGGCGTAAAGATCGAGGGACCGACCAGCTGCATGTCCGGAATGTAGCGCGGACAATTGGGGAAAATGGCGCGCGCCTGCACCCGCACGATCAATTGTGCGCCGACGGTTTCCTTGAGCAGCGGATCGTCTTGGCTCACGCGCGCGCTGCCGTTGACGCGCAACCGCTTCGGTTTGCCGTGCATGGCGATGAACAGCAGCCCGACGTTCTGGTTCACCACCACATTGCCGAGGCTCTTGAACATGCCGTTGCCGTCATAATCAGGGAACGCCAGCTCCGCCGCTCCGGTCACCCGCACGAAGCCCGGCAGGCCGCCCTTGAACGAGCAGTCGGGCCGGCCTTGCGCGTCGGCCGTGGCCAGGAAGAAATAAGCCGAGCTCTCGATGAAAGCCTTGTCGTCGGCGCTGAAGGCGGTGCGCGTCAGTTTCTCTTCCAGTTTGTCGGAGATGCGCCGGCTGTCGAAGCGGTCCTGCAGTTGCCGGTTGCCGTCGTGGTACATAATGCTCATGGCATCGTCTCCCATGGTGAAGGCACGGAAACTTGTCTCTTGTTACCCACCGCCCGCGATATTCCTGCGCCGGATGCGGCGCACCACGAACCAGATCGCCAGCACCGCCACCGGCACGAACAGCGCGGTGGCGAGCGAGACGTCGACCGGCACGCCTTTGTCGTGCAGGCCTTTCACCAGATAACCGAACAGTCCGACCACGTAATAGCTGACGGCGGCGACCGATAATCCTTCGACGGTCGTCTGTAGTCGCAATTGCAACCGCGTGCGTTCGTTCATCGACTTTAGCAAGTCGCGGTTCTGCTGCTCAAGCTCGACGTCGACGCGTGTGCGCAGCAAGTTGGCGGCGCGCGCCAGCTTTTCCGACAGATGGGTCTGCCGTTCCTCGGTGGTCACGCAGGTGCGCATCGCCGGCGCCATGCGCCGTGCCAGGAACGACGACCAGGTGGGAAAGCCGCCGACCTTGCGCTCGCCGATGGTCTGCAGGCGCATTTGCACGATCTCGTTATAGGCGCGGCTGGCGCCGAAGCGGAACAGGCTGGCGGCCGCGCCGGCTTCCAGCTCGCCGGCAAGCTCGGTCAGTTCGTCGAGCAGACGGTGGTTGTCGACCAGCTTGTCGGTTCGCCGCATTTCCTCGGTCACCTCGACCAGCCGCTGTTCGATGCGGCCGATCGACGGCGACAGCCGCTGCGCCTCCGGCAGGCCGAGCAGCGCGAGCGTGCGATA
>JACQDO010000437.1 GCA_016201085.1 Hyphomicrobiales bacterium
GGCGATCCTGGTGCCAGCCACCATCGCGCATGGCTTCCGCTTCACGCCGCGGGTCACCGACGGGTGGGTGTTGAGCTTCACCGAGGACGTCGCCGATGCGCTCGGCGACCAGTCGGGTGAGGCGCTGGCGCGGCTGAAAGCCGTCGCGGCCAATCCGCTGCTGCCCATCGCCGACGCCGCCGAACGCAAGCGGCTCGCCCTGCTGTGCAGCGATCTCAACGAGGAAGCCTCGCTGGCGCGCGAGGGCTATCGCCTCGCCATGCGCGGCCTGCTGGCGCTGATCGCCATCGAAGTGGTGCGGCTGGGCGTGAGCCGCGCGCGCAGCGGCGAGGTGACGCTGTCGCGCACCGACGCGCGGGTCGAGGCCCTGCGGCAACTGGTCGACGAGCATTTCCGCAAGGAACGCCTGATCAGCTTCTATGCCGGCCGGCTGGCGATGACGCCCGACCGTCTTAACGATCACGTCAAGCGCGCCACCGGCGTGACCGCCGGGCATTTGATCCGCCAGCGCGTGCTGACCGAGGCCAAGCGCCAGCTCGTTTTTACCCAGCAGCCGATCCACGAGATCGCCTACGATCTCGCCTTCTCCGACCCCTCGCATTTCACGCGCTTCTTCCGCAAGCAGACCGGCATGACGCCGCAGGCGTTCCGCGAGGGGCGCGGCGGTTAACCTTGCCTGCGAGCATGATCCCGAAAAGTGGGTACCGGTTTTCGGAAAAGATCATGCTCATGCAAAAGAACATGTTTAACGCGCGCGCCGGTAAGGTAAAATTTTGGTTTCTTTTGAAGTTTGCATTTGAAGCGAATACCAATGGGTTCCTGCCGAAGGAGGAATCCATGCGGAAAGTATCCGGCGCTACCGTCGCCATGATCCTGGGCGTCGCGCTCTACTTCACGCTGTTCTGGGGCTTCGACGCGCTGCGCATGCTGACCTCGCCGACCTACGGGCTCGAGGATGTGTGGCGTTCGCAATTCGTCTTCGGCATCGGCCGGATGTTCGGGCTCACGCCGATCGGGTTGATCAAGCTCGCCGCCTTCTTCGCCATGCTCAAGCTCGCGGTCGCCGCCATCTGCGCCGTGCACATCGCCGATCGCCTGCGCTGCCTCGCCGGCGGCAAGCCTGCCTCGGAAGTGCTGGAAGGCGGCCTCATCCTGGTGGTGCTGATCACCATCGCCTCGGTCGGCCCCGCGGTTTGGTCGCAGAACACCGAGCTGGTGCGCGAGCATGTGATCCAGCTTGCGCTCGCAGCCCTCGCCACCGCGCTCTGCATCGTCGAGCGCAGCTATCAGGAGGCCGCCACGGAGAGCGAACCGGTCGCCGCCACCGCCGGCACGCCGCGCAACCAGACTTGGTTCACGCCCTGGCGGTAAAGCGCGCCGAAATAATTCACGCAATGCAGTAGCTCGTCCGCAAGGGCGGGCTATTTTGTTTTGGCGATCTCCCCGATAACGGAGGCGGCTTCCTTGAAGGCGTGATTGGCCGCCGGCACGCCGCAGTAGATCGCCTGCTGCATGATGATTTCCTTGATGTCGTCTTCGGAAAAGCCGCCTTCGCTCAGCGCCGCCCGCACATGCATGCGGAACTCTTCCCACTTGTCGAGCGCCAGCATGGTGCCGATCACCAGAATGCGGCGGGTGCGCTCGTCGTAATGCGGCCGCGTCCAGATTTCGCCCCAGGCCGCGCGCGTGATGAAATCTTGGAACTCGGCGTTGAACGGCGTCTTTTTGGCGTTGGCGCGATCGACCCAAGCATTGCCCAGCACCTTGCGGCGCCGGGCCATGCCTTTCTCGTGACGTTCCTTTTCGTCCATCGCCGCAACCTCTATGAATGCAAGAAGTTGACCACGGTCTCCGCATAAGCCTTCGGCTGCTCGATATTCGAGATGTGCGCGGCGTCGAGTTCGGCGAGCTTGGCGCCCTTGATCTGCTTGGCGATCGCTTCGCCGGCCGAGGGCGGCGTCGCTGGGTCCTGCTTGCCGACGATAACGAGCGTCGGCGCGGTGACGCGGTGCCGAGGAACATGGTCTTCATGTGCGCGATCGATTGCGGCGCGCGCTCGCGGAAACCCTTGGTGAACCAGCGCTCCATGTTCGGATCGACCAGTTCGCCGAGTCCTTTTTCCTTCACGAATTTAATGCGGTCGTTCCACGGGCCTTTGTCGGCGTAACTGTAATTGGTGTTGGACAGGATCAGCTTGTCGATGCGGTCGGGCGCGTTGGCACCGAGCCATTGTCCGACCATTCCGCCCATCGACAGACCGCACCAATTGAACTTCTTGATTTTCAGGTCGTCGGCCACCGCCAGCACGTCGCGCCCGAAGCGCTCCATGGAGTAGGGGCCCTGCGGCACACCCGATTTGCCGTGGCCGCGACGGTCGTAGCGCACGACCCGGAACTGCTTGGTCCATTCCGAAATCTGGTCGTCCCACATGTGCAGATTGGTGCCGAGCGAATTGGACAGCATCAGCACCGGCGCGCCGGCCGGGCCTTCGACCTCGACATAGATCGGGCAGCCATCGTCGGCATTGATCATCGGCATTGCAAACTCCCCATTCGCGGATTTTGGTTGTTTCGGTGTGGCGTCAGGTCACACACTTAAAGCGGTCGAGGCCCGCTGCAAAGCTCTTTTCATGGGCGCGCCAAGGGCTTAAGCCGTGTGTCGGGTCCGGTCTGCGTGCCAGGGAGACGACGCCGATGGCGATGGTGATGACAGGTGAGGTGCAACTCCCCGCCAGCCGCGAGGTGGTATGGGCAAAGCTCAACGATGCCGAGGTGCTCAAGGCCTGCATCCCGGGCTGTGAGGAGCTCAACAAGGCCTCCGACACCGAATTCCAGGCGGTCGCCGTCGTCAAAATCGGGCCGGTCAAGGCGCGCTTCAAAGGAAAGGTGAATCTGACCGATCTCAATCCACCCAATGGCTACCGGATTTCCGGCGATGGCGAGGGCGGCGTCGCCGGCTTCGCCAAGGGTGGGGCCACGGTTGCGCTGGCGGAAAAAGAGGGCGGCACCCTGCTCACCTACAATGTCGAGGCGCAGATCGGCGGCAAGCTCGCCCAGCTCGGCCAGCGGCTGGTCAATGGCGTCGCCAAGAAGATCGCCGACGATTTCTTCAAGAATTTTGCCGCCATGGTTGCGGCTGGCTAGCTTTTTACCCTCCCAGGGGAGCAACAGTCCCTTGACCCGGACGCGGGCTGGGGTCCAAAGTTAAGACGAAATCGGCTCGATTTAGGGCCTGAACGGTGGACGCCCTTTATGGGCGCGGCGAAAAGAGGGCTTTTGGCCCCGAATTTGGGAGGAAGGTCATGCCAGCGGTGTCCATGACGGTGAACGGCAAAGCCGTCACCGGCGATGTCGAAGCGCGCACCTTGCTGGTGCAATTCCTGCGCGAGCATCTGCGGCTGACCGGGACGCATGTCGGCTGCGACACCTCGCAGTGCGGTGCCTGCGTCGTGCATGTCGACGGCATCGCGGCCAAGTCCTGCACGCTGCTGGCGCTGCAATGCGAGGGCGCCAAGGTCACCACCATCGAGGGCCTGGCCGAGCCGAACGGTCCGCTGCATCCGATGCAGGAGGCGTTCCGCGAGAACCACGGCCTGCAATGCGGCTACTGCACGCCCGGCATGATCATGTCGGCGCTCGATATCGTGCGCCGCCACGGCAACGAGCTCGACGAGCACACCATTCGCGAACAGCTCGACGGCAACATCTGCCGTTGCACCGGCTATCACAACATCGTCAAGGCGATTGCGGCTGGCGCCAAAAATATGCCCAAGGCCAGCACGCGTCAGGCTGCTGAGTAAGCGCATGATCCCGAAAAGTGGGAACCGGTTTTCGGAGAAGATCATGCGCAAATTAGAAAGATAAAATAATAAGTCAGGGAGGAGACCGCCATGAGCGCGACCGGGATCGGCGCGGCGGTGCGCCGAAAGGAAGACTTCCGCTTCATCACCGGCAGTGGACAATACACCGACGATGTGGTGCGGCCGGGCGAGACCCGCGCCGTGTTCGTGCGCTCGCCGCACGCCCACGCCAAAATCAGGAGCATCGATGTCGGCGCGGCTCGCAAGATGCCGGGCGTGGTCGATGTTCTCACCGGCGCGCAACTTGCCACCGACAAGATCGGCAACCTGATCTGCGGATGGATGATCCATTCCAAGGACGGCACGCCGATGAAGATGGCGTCGCATCCGGCGCTGGCGGCGGCCAAGGTGAACTGCGTCGGCGATGCCGTTGCCGTTGTGATCGCGGAGACTTATGAGCAGGGCCGGGACGCGGCCGAGAAGGTCAAGGTCGACTACGAAGTGCTCGCCGCGGTGGTCGATCCGGCCAAGGCGCAGGCGCCAGGCGTGCCGCAAATTCATCCCGACATCGCCAACAACACGATCTATCAATGGCATCTCGGCGACGCCAAGGCGACGGCGGCGGCCTTTGCCGCGGCGGCGCACGTCACCAAGCTCGATATCGTCAATAACCGCCTGGTGCCGAACGCGATGGAGCCGCGCGCTGCGCTCGCCGAATACGACGCCGGCACCGACAACCTGACGTTATGGAATACCTCGCAGAATCCGCACGTCGCGCGCCTGGTGATCGCGGCCTTTGTCGGCATGGCGCCGGAGCACAAATTGCGCGTGATCGCTCCCGATGTCGGCGGCGGCTTCGGCTCGAAGATCTTCATCTATCCGGAAGAGGTCGTCTGCCTGTGGGCCGCGCGCAAGCTGCGCCGGCCGGTGAAGTGGACGGCCGACCGCTCGGAATCCTTCCTCACCGACGCGCATGGCCGCGATCACGTCACGCATGCCGAACTCGCACTCGACGCCCAGGGCAAAATCCTTGCGTTGCGCGCCAAGACCATCGCCAATCTCGGCGCCTATATGTCGACTTTCTCATCGTCGGTGCCGACCTATCTGTACGCCACGCTGCTGTCGGGCCAATACGACATCCCGTCGATCTATTGCGAGGTCGACGCGGTCTACACCAACACCGCGCCGGTCGACGCCTATCGCGGCGCCGGCCGCCCGGAAGCGACCTTCGTGGTCGAACGGCTGATGGAGGTGTCGGCACGGCAGATGAAGATCGAGCCGGCCGACTTACGCAAGCGCAACTTCATCAAGACGTTTCCGCACCAGACGCCGGTGATCATGGCTTACGACGCCGGCGACTATCACGCCTCGCTCAAGAAGGCGCTGGAGATCGCCGACGTGAAGGGCTTCAACAAGCGCCGGCGCGACTCCGCGCGCCACGGCAAGCTGCGCGGCCTCGGGTTCTCGACCTATATCGAGGCCTGCGGCATCGCGCCCTCACAGGCGGTCGGCTCGCTCGGCTGCGGCGTCGGCTTGTGGGAAAGCGCCGAGGTGCGGGTCAACCCGACCGGCAGCGTGGAAGTGCTTACCGGCACGCATGCGCACGGCCAGGGCCATGAGACCACCTTCGCGCAACTGGTCTCGGAGCGGCTCGGCATCCCGTTCGAGAACGTCTCCATCGTGCACGGCGACACCGACAAGGTGCAGTTTGGCATGGGCACCTACGGCTCGCGCTCGGGCGCGGTCGGCATGTCGGCGATCGTCAAGGCGCTCGACAAGATCGAGGCCAAGGCCAAGAAGGTCGCCGCCCATATGCTGGAAGCGGCGGAAGGCGACATCGAGTTCAAGGACGGCAAGTTCACCGTTGCCGGTACCGACAAATCGGCGACCTGGGGCGACGTGGCGCTCAACGCCTATATCGCGCACAAATTCACCGGCGCCGAACTCGAGCCCGGCCTGAAGGAGACTTCGTTCTACGACCCGACCAATTTCACCTTCCCGGCCGGCTGCCACATCTGCGAGGTGGAGGTCGACATCGACACCGGCAAGACCGACATCGTCAATTGGACGGCGGTCGACGACTTCGGCGCCATCATCAATCCGATGATCGTGGAAGGCCAGGTGCATGGCGGCATCGCGCAAGGCGTCGGCCAGGCACTGCTGGAGGGCGCCGTCTACGACAAGAGCGGCCAGCTCGTGACCGGCTCGATGATGGACTACACCATGCCGCGCGCGCACGATCTGCCGTCGTTCCATGTCGGCCTGACCGAGACCAAGGCGCCGTCCAACCCGCTCGGCGTCAAAGGCTGCGGCGAGGCCGGCGCGATCGCCGCGCCCGCCGCGGTGATCAATGCCATCACCGATGCCATCGGAACCGAAGACTTGGCCATGCCGGCGACCGCCAATGCGGTGTGGTCGGCGCTCAAGCGCGCGACCCCGCGCCAGGCAGCTTAAAGGAGACAAGGCATGTACAATTTCACCTTTCATCGTCCGACCACGGTCCGCCAGGCGGCCGGCCTGCTGGCGCGCAATCCGGAGGCCAAGCTCCTGGCCGGTGGCCACTCGCTGATCCCGGTAATGAAGCAGCGGCTGGCGCAGCCTTCGGCGCTGATCGACCTGTCGCTGGTCGAGGGCCTGACCGGCGTCGAGCAGAAGGGCCGCTCGATCGTGATCGGCGCCATGACGCGGCACGCCGATGCGGCCATTTCTCCGGTGTTGCAGCAGGCGCTGCCGGGGCTCGCCGCCGTGCCGGCCGCAGTCGGCGATCCGCAGGTGCGCAACCGCGGCACCATCGGCGGCTCGGTCGCCAACAACGATCCGAATGCCGATTATCCGGCGGCCGTGCTGGGCCTGGGCGCCACCATCATCACCAACAAGCGGCGCATCGCGGCCGACGATTTCTTCACCGGTATGTTTTCCACCGCGCTGGAAGACGGCGAGATCATCACCAAGATCAGTTTCTCGATCGCCAAGAAGGCGGCCTATGAGAAGTTCAAGCACCCCGCTTCGGGCTTCGCGCTGGTCGGCGTGTTCGTGAGCAAGCGCGGCGCCGACATCCGCGTGGCGGTGACCGGCGCCGGCAGCAACGGCGTGTTCCGCGTGAAGTCGTTCGAGGAGGCGCTCAAGAAGCGCTTCGCGGCGAAGTCGCTCGAGGGTATGACGATTCCTGCGACGGGAATGAACAGCGACATCCACGCCAGCGCGGAATATCGGGCGCATCTGGTCAGCGTGCTGGCGCGCCGCGCGCTGGCGAAGGCGACGGGAGGCTAGAACCCGGCTGCATTCGGGCGCTGGCAGAAAATCGGGGCGGTCGCGTCGGCGGAGAGGGTCTCATGAAAAACTTGATCGGACTGGTGGGAATTGCATTTGCCGCAGTAATCCTCTTGTCACAGGCGCGCACCGCTGATGCCGCCGAGATCAAGATGTTGAGCGCCATCGCAATGCAGCAGCTTATGGAAGACCTGGGGCCGAAGTTCGAGCGTGCGACCGGACACAAGCTCACGATCACGTTTGCCACGCTGGGCCCGGCATTGAAACGTGTCCAAGACGGCGAGACCTACGACGTCGCTATCCTGCCGCGGCCGGGGATCGAAAGCCTGGTCAAGGACGGCAAGGCTGTTGCAAACACTACGACTGCTATTGCCCGCACCGGCATAGGCGTGGCCGTTCGCAAGGGCGCCATCAAGCCCGATATCTCGTCGCCGGAAGCGTTCAAGCGCACGCTGCTCGCCGCAAAGTCGATCACCTATAGCAATCCTGCATTCGGCGGCTTAAGCGGCATTCATGTCGTCAAGGTGTTTGAGCGCTTGGGGATAGCCGAAGAGATGAAATCGAAGACGGTCTTGCTCAGCAAGGCCGGCTTGGCGGGAGTTTTCGTTGCAAACGGCGAGGCCGAGATCGTCGTGCAGCCATTGCAGGAGCTTATGGTGGTCGCCGGCATCGATATTGTCGGCCCGCTTCCCGGCGATCTGCAGGACACCGTGGTCTTTCCGGCGGCAATTATGGCCGGTGCAAAGGATACCGAGGCATCTCAGGCTCTGATCAATTTCCTACGCACTCCGGCGGCGACGGCGGTGATCAAGTCGATGGGCATGGAGCCGGGCTGAGCCAAGCCGAGTCATCGAAATTTGCCGCTATCTCGAAAACTGCATGCCGGAATTTACAACAGCAAATCACGGCGGCGGTGTGTAGTCCGGAAATGGAAACGGCCTTAGCCCGCCGGATTGCGTTCAAGTTCCGCCAGCAGATCGTGCAAATCGAGCGGATTGGTGTACATGCGCAACGAGCCGTCCGGCTTCTGCGGCCATTCTTCCTTCGGCCGGTCGCGGTAAAGCTCGACGCCGTTGTCGTCCGGGTCGCGCAGATAGAGCGCCTCGGACACGCCGTGGTCGCTTGCGCCTTCGAGCGGAATCTTGGCGACGATTAGCCGGCGCAGCGCGTCGGCTAAGAGCCGCCGGGTCGGGTACAGAATGGCGGTATGGTAAAGGCCGGTGCTGCCCGGAGGCGGCGGCGAGCCGCCCAGGCTCTCCCAGGTGTTGAGCCCCATATGGTGGTGGTAGCCGCCGGCCGAGATGAAGGCGGCGCCCGGCCGGCTGGTGGTGAGGGTGAAACCCAGCACCCCGCAATAGAAATCGAGCGCCCGCTGCAGATCCGCGACCTTCAGGTGCACATGGCCGATCCGTACCCCGGCATCGATGGTGGGCAGGCGGAGGGGGGCCGTATCGGTGGAGGCGGGGCTGGACATGGCAGCTATCCCTGGCGGTTGAACATGGCGGACGAGTTACCGATGTATGCTGCGGCGCCCGTCGGTTAAAGTGTCACCGAGGATACCTGCTTATGCCCATTACACCACTGCCCGGCAGCATCGATGCCACCCTCGGCCTTTTGGCCAAGGCCGATTATATTGCCGACCGCTCGCTGGCGACGGTGCTGTATTTGGCCCTGCGCATGGGGCGGCCGCTGTTTGTGGAGGGCGAGGCCGGCGTCGGCAAGACCGAGATCGCCAAGGTGCTGGCCGCCACGCTTGGCCGCAAGCTGATCCGCCTGCAATGCTACGAGGGGCTCGACGTTTCCGCCGCGGTCTACGAGTGGAACTACGGCGCGCAGATGATCGCCATCCGGCTGGCCGAGGTCGGCGGCGAGCATGACCGGGCTCGCATCGAGCATGATATCTTCTCCGAGCATTATCTGATCAAGCGGCCGCTGTTGCAGGCGCTCGAGCCGGACCCGGCCGGCCCGCCGGTGCTGCTGATCGACGAGATCGACCGCACCGACGAGGCGTTCGAGGCCTTCCTGCTGGAAGTGCTGGCCGACTTCCAGGTCACCGTGCCCGAACTCGGCACCGTCAAGGCGGCGGCGCCGCCGATCGTCGTGGTCACCTCCAACCGCACGCGCGAGGTGCACGACGCGCTCAAGCGCCGCTGCCTCTATCACTGGGTCGGCTATCCCGATGCCGAGCGCGAGCTGAAAATCCTGCGCGCCAAGGTGCCGGGCATCGCCAAGAAATTGTCCGAGCAGGTGGTCGCCTTCGTACAGGCGCTGCGCAAGGAAGATTTGTTCAAGTCGCCCGGCGTGGCCGAGACGCTCGACTGGGCCTCCGCGCTCACCGAGCTTGACGCGGTCGCGCTCGATCCGGCCACGGTGTCGGATACGCTCGGCGCGCTGCTGAAATACCAGGACGACATCGCCCGGCTCGATGGCAGCAAAGTGAAGGCGCTGCTCGACGAGGTGAAGGCGGAAATGAGAGCGGCGGAGTGAATTCTTCTCTTC